>JBDTNS010000036.1:0-11900 GCA_039933675.1 Chloroflexota bacterium | reverse complement strand
AGCGCGGTGTGGAGCCGCTCGAGGGCGGGGAGGAGCTCGGTCTCGATGGCTACGGCGGCCGACAGCTGGAGCGCGGTCGGGACGGTGTCGTTCGAGCTCTGACAGCGGTTGACGTCGTCGTTGGGGTGGACCCGGCGGCCGTCGAGCCGCGCCGTCGCGAGGTTGGCGATGACCTCGTTCATGTTCGTGTTGGTCGAGGTCGCAGAGCCGGTCTGGTAGATGTCGATCGGGAACTGGGCGTCGTGATCGCCATCGGCGACCGAGGCGGCGGCCGCGGCGATCGCCGCACCGACCTCAGGATCGAGCAGCCCGAGCTCCGCGTTCGTCTGCGCCGCCGCGAGCTTGACGAGCGCCAGCGCACGCAGGAAGCGGCGTGGCATCGGCTGGCCAGAGATCGGGAAGTTGAGGACGGCCCGCTGCGTCGAGGCGCCGTAGAGCGCCTCGGCGGGGACCTCGATCTCGCCCATCGAATCGCGTTCGATCCTCGTGGCGGCGTCGTCGATGGGCATCGCCCGATTGTAGAGGTGGCGGCCCCCGCGGGTGTTCAACGGGGGCACGCCGCTAGAATCGGTGGGTGAGCACCGTCCCGGCGATCGCGTCCGACACCTTCCGCCGCGTCATGGGCCATTTCGTGACCGGCGTGACGGTCATCTCGGCGCTCGATGGCGAGCGGCCGCTGGGGATCACGGTCAACGCGCTCAGCTCCGTCTCGCTCGACCCGGCGCTCGTCATGGTCGCGCTCGATCGGCGGCGGTTCCTGACGCCCGTCGTCCGCGCCGCCGGCCGGTATGCGGTCAACATCCTGTCGGAGGATCAGCAGGCGCTCTCCGATTGCTTCGCGGGCGCACCGGTCGTGCCCGGACGCGAGGCGTTCTGCGGAGCAGCCTGGCACCGTGGCGAGACCGGGCTCCCGCTCATCGACGGGGCGATCGCGACGCTCGAATGCACCGTCGTTCAGACGTTCTCCGCGGGCGACCACGACCTGTTCATCGGCCGCGTCGATGCGCTCGCCAACGAGGAGGACCATCCAATGCCGCTCCTTTACTACCGCCGTCGCTACCTGCGGATCGAACGGGCGGCGACTGCGGAGGTCGAGGGCAAGCCGGAGGGGTAGGATCGGGTCGATGCCGACGATCCGCACCAACGCCCTGGAGATCGCCTACGAGACGATCGGAGCCGGCCCGCCGCTCGTGCTGCTCCACGGAGCTTCGACGTCCGGACGTTCGACGTTCGCGGCCCAGATCCCGGCGCTTGCCACGGCCTTCCAGCTCTTCCTCCCCGACGCGCGCGGCCACGGCGCCACCGCCTGGGATGTGGCGAACGGGTTCCGGGCGGACTGGCTGGTCGACGATCTCGAGGCGTTCGTCGATGGGCTGGCGCTCTCGACATTCCACCTCCTCGGCTACTCGATGGGGGCGATGACCGCACTCGGGTTCGCGGTGCGGACACCGGACCGGCTCCGGACGCTCGCGGTCGTCGGGATCACACCTGAGCGCGAACCACGCGCCCGGGTGGCGAAGCGGCTGATGGATCCGGAGCGGATCGAGCGCGACGACCCGGCCTGGGCGGCGGAGATGGAGCGGACGCTCGGCCCGGTGCAGGGCGCAGGCGCCTGGCGACGGCTCCTGCCCGCGATCGCCGAGGACCTGGCCAGCCAACCGCTGGTCACGCCGCTCGAGCTGCGCGACATCACGGCCCCGGCGCTTGTTGTCTGCGGCGACCGGGACCCACTCACGCCCGTCGATCAGGCCCGGGCATTGTCGCGGCAGGTCCGCGACGGCCGGCTCCTCGTGGCACCCGACGCCGGTCACGACGTCCTCGTCCGCCAGCCGGCGCTCGCCAACGAAGCCCTGCGGGACTTCTATCGTTCGACCGAGGCGATCGCTCGCCATCGAGCCGAAGCCCACAAGGAGGTGTACGGATGACCACCCTGCTCGTTCTCTACCGGCGACCCGACGGCGGCCCCGAAGCCGAGGCGACGTTCGAGCGTCGCTTTGCCGATGAGCATCTCCCGCTCGTGGCCGCGACGCCCGGCCTGCGCGAGACCCGCGTCAGCCGGGTCGTGGAGGCACTTGGTGGCGCGACCGACCTCATCCTCGTCACCGCGATGCGTTTTGACGATCGCGCCGCGCTCGACGAGGCCCTCCGATCCGACGCGATGCGTGCGGCCGGTCGCAACCTGCGCGAGATCGCACCCGGGCTCGCGACGATGCTCGTGATCGAGGACGTGCCAGAAATGGATGCCGCAGCTTCCCGGTCCGTGGATACTGTCTGAACGCAGTCGAGGAACCCAGTGACCGAGACCGCCGCGTCGAACGATCCGTCAGCCAGCGCGCCCCGCGATCTCTCACCGAGCCTCGTCCAGGTCGCATTCGCCGCGCCGGCCCCGGCCTCGGCGGCGCCGGCGACGGTGCTGCCGGGTGTCGCGCTCGTCACGATCGATCGACCCGGCGCGCTCAACGCGCTGAGCTTCGACCTCCTCGATGAGCTTGCCGACGCGCTCCAATCGCTCGACGACGATCCCACGTGCCGGGCGATCGTGATCACCGGCGCGGGTCGGGCCTTCGCGGCGGGCGCCGATATCGGCGAGCTCGAAAGACAAACGTCGACCTCGCTCGTGGCCGAGGGCCGGTTCGAGGTCTGGAACCGGCTGGCGGGGATCGGGCTGCCGCTCATCGCCGCGGTCCGTGGGTTCGCCCTCGGTGGCGGCTGCGAGCTGGCGATGACGTGCGACATGATCGTCGCGGCCGAGGATGCCCAATTCGGCCAGCCCGAGATCAAGCTCGGGGTCATGCCCGGGGCCGGCGGGACACAGCGCCTGACCCGTGCGATCGGGAAGGCCCGGGCGATGGAGCTGATCCTGACCGGCCGCACGATGACCGCCCAGGAGGCCGATGCGCACGGTCTGATCACGCGCGTCGTGCCAGCCGAGGCGACCCTGGACGCCGCGCTCGAGCTGGCCGCCCGGATCGCCGCCATGCCGCCATTCGCGGTGCGGGCCGCGAAGGCGGCGATCCTCGATGCTGCCGAACTGAGCCTGAGCGACGGCCTGCTTCGCGAGCGCGAGGCCTTCTTCCGGCTGTTCGACACCGACGACCAGGCCGAAGGGATGGCGGCCTTCATCCAGAAACGCCCGCCCGTCTGGTCGGGACGCTGAGCGAGCGCGCGGAGAGGGAGGACGCCATGGAACGAGAGCTGCACGGCGGTGGGAGCGACGTCGGGAGCGACGTGGGACGTGAATTCGGCGATGAGCCGGTGCCGGCGATCCGCGACAGCGCACCGGACTACCTGACGCCAATCGACGAAACCGCCCCGGTGAGCGGGCACTCACCCGCGCCCGAGCCGACATCCTCGCCCGCCGACGCCCCGGAACAGGATTGGGAGACCGCCCGGACCCTGCTCTATCCCGCCTTCCGCCCGGTCGGAACGCAGGGCCTGGCGCTCGACTCGATCGATCGGGAGTCGTTGGCCGCCCAGGCGTCGAAGAGCCACGCCCAGCCGCTGCTCGACGTCGGTCCCGCCGAGCTCCCCGTCGTCTACACGATGGACGCGGGCGCCTACGACATCGTCGTCAACGGCGACCACCTGCTCGCCTGGGGTGTCGAGCCGTCCGAGGTCCAGGATGCCGCGATGCGCAACCTGGCCGCCTGGTCGCGGACCGCGGCATGGACCGACGAGGTTTCTGGAGACCGGCGCCTGATCAGCTCGGATACGGGTGGCGGCTGGGATGCCGCGCGCATTCTCCTCCCCGAGGTGGTGGCCCACCTCGTGGCGGAGCTGGGTTCCGTCGGGCGGATCCTCGTCGGGCTCCCGGATCGGCACCTGCTCACCGCCGGCTCGCTGCGGAGCGACGACGACGATTTCGCGACGCTCTTCGCGGACTTCGTCCTCGAGCAATCGGGCGACGCGGACGAGCCGATCGACCGGCGCGTCTTCGAGCTCGTCGACGGCCGGCTGGTCGAGTTCTCCGGCGTCTGATCCGCGCCCGATGACCGCCGAGCACGCGACCCCGGCCTTCACGGCCCTGCGCTACGAGGTCGCCGATGCGGTCGCGACGATCACGCTCGACCGGCCCGAGGCGCTCAACGCCCTGACGATCGCGCTCAAGACGGAGCTGCTCGCCGCGTTCCGTGCCGTGGCCCGCGATCGCGGGGTACGGGCGGTCGTGCTGACCGGTGCGGGCCGGGCGTTCTGTGCGGGCCAGGACCTCAAGGAGCGGCTCCAGCCGGATGCGGCGCCGCTCGAGGTCGAGGTTCGGGAACGCTACAACCCGATCATCGCGGCGATGCGCCGGCTCGATCGGCCGATCGTCGGGGCGATCAGCGGCGTCGCGGCGGGCGCAGGGGCATCGCTCGCCTTTGCCTGCGATATCCGGGTTGCGGCCGAGGGTGCGAGCTTTGTCCTCGCCTTCGGGCGGATCGGGCTCGTCCCGGACAGCGGCGCGACCTGGTTCCTGCCACGTCTCGTCGGGGGGTCGAAGGCCGCCGAGCTGGCGCTCCTCGGGGAGACACTGTCGGCCGCGGATGCCGAACGGTTCGGACTGGTGGCCCGGGTCGTCCCGGTAGAGACCCTCGCGGACGAGGCGAGGGGAATGGCGATCCGGCTCGCCGCCCTGGCGCCGCGGGCGCTGGCCCTCACGAAGCGGGCGCTCGAGCGGAACGCGTCGCTCGATCTCGAGGCGGCGCTCGAGGACGAGGCCTACCGCCAGGGGATTGCCGGCGCCACGGCCGATCACGCCGAAGGACTCGCGGCCTTCCTCGAGAAGCGGCCGCCGCGGTTTATTGGCGAGTGACCAAGGCGGGTTCGCGGCGGACCTGACGAGGCCCGGTACAGGTTGACTAGGCGGCGTCCCGGCCGTAGGCTTCCGCCCCTAACGAGCGTTAGTTAGGGGTTTTGTGCGATGGTCGAACCGACCCGTCGCCAGGAGATCGAAGACGCCGCAAGCTCGCTCTTCCGCGAGCACGGATACTCGGGCACCAGTGTGCGAGATATTGCTCGCGCCGTCGACATCCAGGGTGCCAGTCTCTACGCCCACGTCGCATCGAAGCAGGAAGTCCTGTGGTCGATCGTCGAGCGGACGGCCGCGCGGTTCGAGGCCGTGGCCGACCTGGTCGAAGCGGCCGATCCGGGCTCGGCGCAATTCGGGCCTGGCGTGCACCTCGCGGAGCTCGTTCGCGGCCACATCGGCGTCATCACCGACGACATCGAGCGGGCGAGCGTCTTCATCCACGAGTGGCGCCGCCTCGATCGCGCCGGGCGCGAGGAGATCGCCCAGAGGCGCGACGCGTACGAAGGCCGCTTCCGTGCTGCCATCGCGGCCGGCGTCGACTGCGGCGTCTTTGCCCCGGTCGATCCGGTCCCGACGGCGGCCTACCTGCTGTCGGCGCTCAACGGGCTCGTCCTCTGGTATCGACCCGACAGGCGGCTGTCCCCCGATTCCATCGCCGACGAATATGCCGCGCTCTCGCTGCGCGCCGTCCAGGCTGGAGGCGAACCGTCATGACCGATCCGCGTGCGCTCGAACCGATCCTCGGACCCCTCGAACGAGGTCGGCCGGCGTTCAACGAGGACCTGCCGCATGACGAACGGTTCGCGCTCTTCGAGGCGCACGTGGCCGCTGGCCTCAAAGTCGAAGCCACCGACTGGATGCCCGACGAGTACCGAAGGGCGGTCCTGCGTTTCGTCGAGATGCACGCCAACAGCGAGCTGATGGGCGTCCTCCCCGAGCGCGAATGGCTGATGCGGGCACCGACGCTTCGCCGCAAACTGGCCCTGACCGCGAAGGTCCAGGACGAGGTCGGCCACGCCCAGCTGCTCTACCGCGTCGCCGAGGATCTCGGGAAGCCGCGCGAGGCGATGTTCGACGACCTGCTCGCCGGGAAGACGAAGTTCCACAACGTCTTCCACTACCCGACCGTCGGCTGGGCCGATGTCGGGATGATCGCCTGGCTCGTTGATGCCGCGGCAATCGTCGCGCAGCAGGCCCTCCGTGATTCGTCGTACGGCCCGTACGCCCGGACCATGCGCAAGATCTGCTGGGAGGAATCGGTCCACATCATGCACGGACGCGATGTCGTGGTGACGATGGTCCTCGGGTCGGGGGCGCAGCGGGCCGCGATCCAGGACGCGCTCGATCGCTGGTGGGGGCCGCTGATGCAGATGCACGGCCCGCGCTCGCCGCGCGAGAAGGACCGCGACATCCACTGGCGGATCAAGGCGAAGACCTCCGAGGAGCTGCGCCAGGAATTCCTGACGATCTACGTGCCGCGAATCCTCGAGCTCGGGCTCGTCATCCCGGACTCGGATCTGCGGTTCGACGAGGCGGCCGGGGAGTGGCGCTACTCGGAGCCCGACTGGGACGAGCTGCGGACCGTCGTGACCAACCACGGACCGATGTCGCAGGCACGGCTCGAATTCCGGCGCCTCGCCCGCGAGGAGACACGCTGGGTCCGCGAGTCGATCCTGGGAGCGGCGGCGGTGGCATGAGCGCCGACACGCCCGGCGCTCCGGTGGCGTCCGACACCCCGGTCCTGGAGGCCTGGGAGGTCTTCCGCCAGGAGAAGGACGGCGAACCGATGCGCCACGGCGGGAGCGTGATGGCGCCCGACGCGGAGCTGGCGACCCACTACGCCCGCGAGCTTTACGGCCGCCGCCAGGAGAGCGTCCGGCTCTGGATCGTGCGGCGGACCGACGTCGTCGATCTGGCTGATCAGGACCTGCTCCAGCCGCCGCTCGACCGGTCGTTCAAGAAGCCTGGCGGGTATGTGATGCGCGACAAGCTCGCCGCGGCGCGCGATCAGTCCGGCCAGGCGAAGCCGAAGGCGCGCTCGGGGTGAGCACCGCGACCGCGGCGCCGCCCGTCGTGGACGTCACCCACCTGCTCCGCTCGATGGCCGACGACGAGTTCGTGATCGGCTTCTCGGATTCCGAGTGGACCGGGATCGCACCGCTCCTCGAGGAGGACGTTGCGATGAGCTCGCTCGCGCAGGACGAGCTGGGCCACGCGGCCGCGCTCTACGGCCTCCTCGGCGAGCTGACCGGCGCCGATCCGGACGCCATCGCGTACGACCGCGAGCCCGCGGAGTATCGCCATTGCCGCCTCCTCGACCACGGCCGCGGTGACTGGGCGATGACGATCGCCCGCCGCTTCCTCTACGACAGCGCCGACGGCATTCGGCTCGAGGCGCTCGCCGGGGGTTCGTGGGCACCGCTCGCCGAGCTCGTCGGGAAGCTCGTCCGCGAGGAGCGCTATCACCGGATGCACGCCGGGACGTGGCTGGAGCGCCTGGCCCGGAACGAGGGCGAGCCGCGCGATCGGCTCCTGGCCGCGCTGACCGAGCTCGGACCGGATGCCGCGACGGTCTTCACGCCACTCCCCGGGGAACCGGCACTCGTCGAGGCGTGCGTGCTCGGGGCGCCGATGGCCGAGCTCGAACAGCGATGGCGGGCGTCGATCGGGCCGGTCTTCGCCGATCTCGCCCTGCCGCTGCCGCCGCCGGCTCGCGACCCGGCACGCGGCCGGCTCGATCATGGCGACGCATTCCGATGGTTGTGGGCTGAGTTCACCTCGGTTCGGCGCGCAGACCCCGGAGCGACCTGGTGAGTGAGAGCGGGATCCAGGTCGAAGTCGCCCGGGCTCGGTCGGGCGCGGGCGCGGGCACTGGCGCGGGCCGGGCTCCTCAAGCCCTCGACGAGGCGGCCGTCCGAGCGGCACTCACCGAGGTGATGGACCCGGAGCTGCCGATGCTCTCGGTCGTCGATCTCGGGATCCTCCATCGTGTCGAGGTCGCGCCCGGCGACGGCTCGATCCGGGTCGAGATCCTGCCGACCTTCGTCGGCTGCCCGGCACTCGAGCTCATCAAGCGGGCGATCGCCGCGCGACTGGCTGCATTCGGCCGGCCCGTCGAGGTCACCGCCACGTTCGAGATCCCGTGGACCTCCGAGCGGATCACCCCGGCTGGCCACGACGCCCTCCTCGCGGCCGGAATCGCCCCGCCCGGCGCGGATTCCCGAGCCAGCGTTGCGGGCGGACTGATCGACCTCGAACCGTGTGTCCCGTGCCCGAACTGCGGATCGCGGCGAACGACCCTGGAGAACGTCTTCGGTCCGACGCCGTGCCGGACAATCCGCCACTGCGCGGATTGCCGCCAGCCGTTCGAAGCGATCAAGCCGGTCTGACCATGCCCGGCGTCGTCGGCATCGTCGGCGCCGGAACGATGGGCGCCGGGATCGCCCAGCTCGCCCTCGAGGCCGGGCATGAAGTGGTCCTGCACGACGTTGACGTGGCGGCGATCGAACGCGGTCGCGCCCGGATCCGCTCGGGTCTCGAGCGGCGAGCGAGGCGTCTCGATCTCGATCACGAATCGGCCGACGCCTGGGTCGACGGGCGGCTCGGCCGGCTGCGCGCCGGCCCGGCGATCGATGACGTCGCCGCCGCCGAGCCGCTGCTCATCGTGGAGGTCGCGCTCGAGGACCTGGAGACCAAGCGCGCGATCTTCCGGACGCTCGACGCCGCGGTCGGCGCGGGCACCGTGCTCGCCACGAACACGAGCGCGCTCTCGGTGGCCGAGATCGCGGCGGCCACCGGGCGCCCCGAGCGCGTCCTTGGGCTCCATTTCTTCAACCCGGCCCCGGTCATGCCGCTCGTCGAGGTCGTGGTCCCGCTGGGCACCGATCCGGCTGTCGCGGAGCGCGCGACCGCCCTCGTGACGGCGTGGGGCAAGGTCGCCGTGCGCTGCACCGACACGCCGGGCTTCATCGTCAACCGCGTCAACCGGCCGTTCACGCTCGAAGCGCTCGCGATCCTCGGGGCCGGCCGCGCCTCCGTCACGTCGATCGACGCGGCGATCCGGGGGAGCGGGTTGCCGATGGGTCCGTTCGAGCTGATGGACCTGGTCGGGCTCGACATCAACCTGGCGGCCGCGATGGGGATCTACGACGGGTCGCGCGCCGCCGGCGACCCACTCGCCGGGCGATTCATGCCGTCGGCGATCCAGGAGCGTCTGGTGGCAGCGGGCCAGCTGGGGCGCAAGACCGGCTCGGGCTTCTACGACTACGAGCCCGACGGCCGGCCCAGCGGCCCCGCCGCGGACTTCGCGCATCCGGGGGTCGCTGGCGATGGGCTCCCGGCCAAGGCGATCGTCGAGCGGATCATGCTGGCCATCGTCAACGAGGCGTACCGGGCACTGGGGGATGAAGTCGCGACCGCCGCTGACATCGACCTGGCGCTCCGGCTTGGCGCGGGCCACCCGATCGGGCCGATCGAGCGGGTCGAGGGCCTGGGTGGGCGCGGTGCCGTGTTGGCCGGCCTGCGACGACACGCCGGGGATGGTCCACGGTTTGAGCCCGCGTCCTCGTTGTTGCAACAGGTCTGAGGCTGGCGGCGAACGACATCACGCGCGAACCACGCCCGCGTGAAGCACGGAGCCTGCGTGACGCTACCATCAGCGCATGACCCGAGATACGCACCGTCCAACCCGCGAGGCCTGGATCGTCGAGGCGGTTCGAACGCCGGTCGGTCGGTATGGTGGAGCCCTCGCGGGCGTCCGGCCTGACGACCTGGCGGCGGCGGCCCTCCGCGCCGTCGTCGACCGGGCAGGTGTCGATCCCGCGCTCGTCGAAGACGTCATCCTCGGGTGCGCCAACCAGGCGGGCGAGGACAACCGGGACGTGGCGCGGATCGCGCTCCTCCTCGCCGACTTCCCGGTCGAGGTCGGTGGCCTGACGGTCAACCGCCTGTGTGGCTCGGCGCTCCAGGCGATCAATTCGGCGGCGCACGCAATCGCGGTCGGCGACGGCGAGGTGTTCATCGGCGGCGGTGTCGAATCGATGACGCGCGCGCCGTACGTCCAGCTCAAGGCCGGGGGTCCGTGGGACCGCGGACCACGCGAGATGGCCGACACGACGCTCGGCTGGCGCTTCGTCAATCCGCGCCTCGCCGAGCGGCACCACCCATATTCGATGGGCGAAACGGCGGACAACGTTGCCGAGCGTTGGGGCGTCAGCCGCGAGCGTCAGGATGCGTTCGCCCTCCAGAGCCACCAACGCGCGATCGCCGCCATTGAGGCCGGCCGGTTCGACGACCAGATCGTCCCGATCACCGTCCCACAGCGGAAGGGAGAGCCGGTGCTCGTCAAGCGGGATGAGCATCCGCGCGCCGATACGACCATCGAGGTACTCGGATCGCTTCGACCGGCCTTCCGCGCCGAGGGCGGCACGGTTACCGCGGGCAACAGTTCCGGGATCAACGACGGCGCGGCGGCGGTCCTGCTCATCGAGGCGGACCGGGCGCGCGCACTCGGGCTCCGGCCGATGGCGCGCATCGTCGCCACGGCGGTCGCGGGCGTCGATCCGGCGGTGATGGGGATCGGCCCCATCCCGGCCACACGAAAGGCGCTCGAGCGCGCCGGGATCGGCGTCGAGGAGCTCGACCTCGTCGAGCTCAACGAGGCGTTCGCGTCGCAGTCGCTCGTCTGCATCGACGAGCTCGGCCTCGATCCGGCCAAGGTCAACGTCAACGGCGGCGCGATCGCGCTCGGCCACCCGCTGGGGATGAGCGGCGCCCGCCTGATCACGATGCTGACCCACGAGCTGCGCCGCACCGGCGGCCGCTACGGCCTCGCCACGATGTGCATCGGGGTCGGCCAGGGGATTGCCACGATCGTCGAGCGGCTGGGCGAAGGCGCCTGACAACCCGTACGAGAGTTTCGGCGTGAACGCTTGTCGAAACTCGTGCTCGTGCGTACCATGTGCGTGCACGGCTGAGCCGCGCCACCGATCGCATCAAATCCACGCTCCTCCGGAGGGCAACGCCCGATGATCGACCAGCAGCCGACGACGATCGACCCGCAGCCACTGACGACGACGGTGGTCTCGCTCACCGACGCCGCGGTCAGCAAGCTCACCGAGCTGACCAAGGAAGAGACGAACCCGGCCATCGGCCTGCGCGTCTACGTCTATTCCGGCGGCTGCTCCGGCTTCCGCTACGGCATGATGCTCGAGGACGCGCCGACACCCGAGGATCGGATTCTCGACGTGAGCGGGATCAAGGTCTACGTCGACGGCCAGAGCGTGGACCTGCTGAAGGGCTCGCAGATCGACTATGTCGACACGCTGATGGGCGCGGGCTTCACGGTCAACAACCCGAACGCGGTCGCCGCCTGCGGCTGTGGCTCCAGCTTCCGGACCGCCGACGACGGTGGCGCGCCAAAGGGCTGCTCGCACTGACCGACCGGCCGAGGCCTTGAAGGCCCGGCCCGCGACACAACCCACGTGAAGCCGCCGGGCGACCGGCGGCTTCGTCATGTTCACGACACGCAAATTCGAGCCGCCGCGGACTAGACTCCTCGCGGACGCCGTCGGGCGCTCTCGTCATATGGCAGCGCAAGGGGGAAGGTGATGCAGATCCCGCTCTTCCCGCTGCACACAGTGCTCTGCCCCGGGATCGTGCTCCCGCTCCACGTGTTCGAGGAACGCTACCGGGCCCTGACGCGTCATTGTCTCGATACCGGCGCGCCGTTCGGTGTCGTCCTGATCCGCGAAGGTTCCGAGGTCGGCGCCGGTGCAACGCTAGCGCTGGCCGCGGTCGGTGCGCTCGTCGAGATCCGCGAGGCGGGACGCTATCCGGACGGCCGGTATGACCTGCTCGCCGCGGCCACCGGCCGCTTCTCGATCGATACGGTCGATCCGGCTCGCGAGGCGTATCTCATCGCTGACGTGACGCCGCTCGACGAAGAGGTGGGAGACGAGGCACGCGCCGAACGGCTGGCGGCCTCGGCGATTCGGCGGTTCATTCGCTATCTCGAGTTGATGCGGGCGCGCGACGGCGAGACGAGCGAGGTGCTCGACATCCGCGTCGAGATCGAAGGCTCCGGCTCCGGCTCCGACGGCGAATCGCCGGA
>JBDTNS010000035.1:0-12020 GCA_039933675.1 Chloroflexota bacterium | reverse complement strand
AGCGAGATCTCCGAGGCCGGGAAGTTCTCGCTCGACCAGTACCAGCGCCCGTCGCCGGCCTGCCGCACGTGGCCTTCCTCGCCGAGAAAGGCGAGCAGGTCGTCCGCCGCTCCCGGCCCGAACCGTTCCCCCGGCTCGAACGGGAGCTCAAAGGTGGCCGCGCGCAGATGGGCCAGCAGGACGTGGAGGTTGTCCGGATCGACGCGGGCCTCCTCGGGGGGTCCATCGAGCAGGAACGCCGGGTGGTGGACCACGTACTGGTCGACCGGCGCCCCCGATGCGACGAGGACCGCGACGCTAGTTCCGGCACGGCGCCCGGCGCGTCCGAACTGCTGCCACGTCCCGGCGATCGAGCCCGGGTAGCCGGCCACGATGGCGACATCGAGCCGACCGATATCCACCCCGAGCTCGAGCGCATTGGTCGCGACGACGCCCAGGATCTCGCCGTCGCGCAGCCCGCGTTCGATCGATCGCCGCTCGGTCGGGAGGTAGCCGCCGCGGTACCCCCGAACCCGGCTTCTCGGTCCGCGGCTCTCCCGGAGCGACTCACGCAATCCCGTCAGCAGCAGCTCCACCGCGACCCGCGACCGGCCGAAGACGATCGTCTGGCGGCCGGCCCGCAGGAAGGGGAGCGCCCAGCGCTGCGCGAGCGTGACCGCGGATCCGCGCGCGCCGGTCGCGGGATCGAGCAGCGGCGGGTCGACGAGGAGGAGGTGCCGCTCACCGGCCGGTGCACCGTTCCGATCGACGATCCGGACCGATCGCCCGGTGAGTGCCTCGGCCAATTCACCCGGGTTCCCGATCGTCGCCGAGCAGCAGACGATCACCGGGTGGCTCCCGTAATGAGCGCAGATCCGGAGCAGGCGCCGGATGACGTTGGCGACGTGGCCGCCGAAGACGCCGCGATAGGTATGGAGCTCGTCGATGACGATGTAGCGGAGCTGCTCGAAGAGCTGGAACCATTTCGTGTGGTGCGGCAGGATCGCGGCATGAAGCATGTCCGGATTTGTCACGACGACCTGGCCGGCGCTCCGGACGGCGGCCCGGATCGGCGCCGGCGTATCGCCGTCGTAGGTCGAGGCGGAAACGCGCACGCCGCTCGCCGTGGCGAGCTCCGCGAACTCCGCGACCTGATCCTGCCCGAGTGCCTTGGTCGGGAAGAGCAGGAGGGCCCGCGCGGCCGGATCCTCGGCGATTGCCTGGAGGATCGGCAGGGCATAGCACAGCGTCTTGCCCGAAGCGGTCGGGGTCACAATCACGACGTCGTCGCCCGCGAGGATCGCGTCGAACGCCCGCGCCTGGTGGGTGTACGGCCGCTCGATCCCGCGCCCGGCGAGACCCGCGACGATGCGCGGATCGAGCCAGTCGGGGAACGCGCCGTACTCGGCGGGACGTGGCGGCAGGATCGCGTGGTGGACGACTCCGCGGGCGAGCGACGGCTCTGCGAGCAGATCGGCCAGGACGGCGCCGGGCTCGGCGGGGGCATAGGTGCGCATCGGTGGCCTCTGGAGCGAACGGATGTTCGAAACGGCGCGAGTCTAGCAGATGATCGCCGTCGGTCGTGACAGGTCGTCTGTCACGAGACGCTCGCCTGCCCGCGCGTGTTGACACGGTGGAATCACGTAGCTACCCTCGCCTGATGCTCCGGCGCTTCTTTCCGACTCCGACCGATGACGGCCTCGATGCCGCCGCAGGCTCGCCGTCGACCGATGCGCCAGGCGCCGGGGAGCCCGATCTCGCGGCATTGCCGCTCGTCGGGATCACCCGGCGACGGGCGGCCATCCTGCTCGGCGTCCTTGTCGCGGCCTGGATCGTCATCCTGTTCGCCCGCCAAATCAGCGAGGCGGCCACCGCGACCGGGCGAGCCGAGGAGCTGATCGCGGCCAACGCTCGGCAACAGACGGCGCTCGTCGGTCTCCAGGCGGAGCTCGAACGGATCCAGCAGCCGGCGTTCATCGCGCAGGAAGCGCGCGGCTACGGCCTCGGCGGGCCGCGTGAGATCGCATTCACCCTGGGCGTCGGCGCCCCCGCGCTCGATGCCAATGCGCCCGGTTCGGCGGCACAACGGCTCGGCGCGCCGACGCCGGTGAGCCCGCTCGAACGCTGGCTCACGCTGCTCTTCGGGCCGAGCGGCTGACCGTCGATGTTCGAGCGCGCCGCCGACGCCGCCCGCGATCCGTCGTGAGCGCGCGAAGCGAATTCGACCGACTTCTCGCCGAGAACGAGCGCTACACGGAAACGTTCGACCGCTCCGCGCTGACCGCCGCGCCGCTGCGGCGCATGGCGATCGTCGCCTGCATGGACGCCCGTCTCGATGTGGAGGAAGCGCTCGGCCTGCGGACCGGCGATGCTCACATCATCCGCAACGCCGGCGGGATCGCGAGCGACGACGTGATCCGCTCGCTGATCGTCAGCCAGCAGCTGCTCGGAACGGACGAGATAGTCGTGATCGGGCACACGGCCTGCGGCCTGCTCGGCGCGGACGAGACCGCGCTCCACGCGCATCTTGCCTATACGACGGGCCACCGACTCGAGATGAAGTTCGGGTCGTTCGACGACCTGACCGACAGCATCCGGGCCTCGGTCGAACGCCTGCGGACGCATCCGTGGCTCAAGCGGGTCCCGGTCCACGGGCTCATCTTCGATGTCGCCACCGGCCGGCTTCACAACACCGAGTGAATGGAGAAGGGGCCGGCGAGTGCCGACCCCTTCAGTCGTTCCGCCCCCGGTTGCGGGTTACGGCGCGGCGGTGATCGTCCCGAAGGCGCCCGCCGCCTCGTCGTTCGGTCCGGCCGTATAGAAGAGGGTCGTCGCTGGACCGTCGTTGACGAGGTTGACCCCGCCGCCGAACTGGATCGCCCACAGCCCGTCGATCACGAGCTGCTCATGGTCGGCGTCACGGAGCGCGCCGGCCTTCCGCCAACGGCTGCCATCCCAGTGGTACGCATGGAGCGTGCCATCGCCGAAGTTGCCGACGATCAGGTCGCCGCTCGCCCGACCGAAGCTGTCCGGCGCCCAGGCCAGGCCCCATGGCGCGTTGAGTGGACCGTGCGTCGCCACGCGTCCGCGGAACGTCCCGTCCGTCGCGAACGCATCGACCGCGCCGAGCCCGTCACCGGCGACCTCGTCGGTGCTGCCCGCCTGCGTCAGCGCGTACGTGACGTAGATCGTGCCGTCGAGGTTCTGGATCCCGAACGGGCCATAGCCCTTGGGGAGGTTCGGATCGACGAAGGCGCCGGCCCATGTCTGGGCGTGGAAGGTGCGATCGAAGATGTCGATTCGGCGGTTGTGGAAGTCCGAGGCATAGAGGTACTGCGCCGTGGTTCCGCCGATCGTGGCCGACCCGATGGCGAGGCCCTTGTAGACGGCGTTGTCAGCAAAGTCGCTGTTGCCGATCTCGGCCGTCGAGCCGAGGGCGCCGCGCCAGCCGGTGATCAGGCCAGCCTCGCTCGAGAAGAGGAAGGCGTCGCCATTGAAATCGCCGGCACCGGCAGCTGGGTTGTTGACGGTGCCCGTCGGCGTGCCGTCGTGGTTGGCCGTTCCGGGGATCGCGACCCTCGGCGCGGCGAGCTTGGAGCCATCCGCCCGATAGACTGTTGACAGGTTCGTGCTGTTGTCGGCGATCCACCAGGGACTGGTCGCGGACCGGCTGAGGCCCCAGGCGTTGACAAGGTCCCCGTCGGGCGACGGCCCGGTGACGAGGACGGTGACCGCGTAGCCGGCATCGTGGCCGATCCCGTGGGCGGCTGCCGGGAGCGCCGCCGTGAGCACGAGGCCGATCGCGGTCGCGGCAGCGATGAGTCGACGAATTGCCATGCGGCACCTCACTCCGAGTGGTGCGACACGGCCGGGGGACGGGCGCGTGGCACCGGTGCGGATGGGTACGCTCAGCGTCGACGGTCGGTTTCGACGTTTGGCGCAGTCCGCCCTGGTTCGGTATCCTCGTGGCCGTATCCGCTGTGCTCTTCCTCGTGAAGACTGAGCACGAATCGGTCCACTTATAGGCTGTATCGTCGGCGGCCGTTAGAGCACATAACTCCGATAGAGCACATACCTGATGGGCCGTTAGTGACGTCCCCCTAGAGCGCAACATTGGGCTTCGCCGAATTTTGCGATGCGCGCTATCGAAGAGGGCGAACCCGCGGCAGGAGGTCGTCTCGAGGTCGACCCTGGTGGCACGCGGCCCATCCGACCAGATCAGGCCGCAGATCAAAGAGCACGAAGACTCGCTCGGGACGTCGTGGCGCTACCTGGAGGCCACGCTCGGTGCGGAAGCCGCTCCCAGTAGTTGGCTGGAGCGCCGCCGATGGCGCGACGAGGCCCCGACGCCCTCTCGCTCGCATCCGACGCGCCTCGCGCTGGCAGTCGTCATATGTTGATATGCCGCCCATCAGTGTCGAGGCGTCGAGGCGGGGCCGCGCGCGTGGGGGACGGCGCAGCTCGATCGACCAGAGCGACCGAGCGACACCCGCGAGGTCCGCAGGGTCGGTGATCTCCTCATGTCTCAGGAATTCGGCCCATGCGCCGTCGGGCGTCTCCGCGAAATAGTGGACGGGTCCTTCCCCGAGACCGTGCCAGCGGGCGGGAGGCTGAGCCAACGCTTCCCAGAGAAATGGAAATCGAGGATCTGTGTGGCGAAAGACGATCACGTCGCGGCCCCGACACCGGCGAGAGAGGCCGCAAGCTGGCGGACCCTTTCGATGTCGGGGGACGCTGGATCCCATTCCGCTCCGAGGACTTGCCGCGGAGAACGGCCGTCCAATTGTGTCCGTTCGCGCTCGAACCAGCGCCGAGCACCGAACTCGTTGTACGCGCCTGCGAGGTCAGATAGGACCAAGGCGAGCCAATGGATGCGAGTCGCCAGCTCGTCCGGCCACTTCCGCGAACCGGCGACATAGCGCCCCAAACTAACACCCGAGGTTCCCGTGAGGACCGCGAGATCCTCGCGGCCGAAGACGCGAAGAAGTTCCGGCAATTCGCGGTCGGGCAAAGGCGACTCTGTGAGTGAGTCATCAAGTCGCTCGATAAGCGCCGCCAGACGGTTGGGTCCGCCGACTCCCTGGAGCAGTGCGACTGCGGCGTCCTGACCAATGCCTGCGGCGGCAGCCTCCCGCGCGATCCTGCGAACGAGTTCAAGGTCAAGACGGTCCACTCTTTGAGTGTCGCCAAGCAGGCCCAGCGCTAGTGCTCGCCGCAGCAACCGGATTGCCGGGTCGACAAGGGTGGGGCGATTGAGCGGAGCCTCAACGGTAGAAATTCGGACGGATGTCATGTACCGAAGTCTAACCGTGCCGTCGCCTTCGTCAAGAGGCAAATCGATCGCCAAGGGCCCGCAGGACAATTCGCCCTGGCCCGGCATCGCCCCTGACCGGGCCGCTACGATTACTGCATGTCACCACGAAGGTCCGAAGGGCCTGCATGCGCTGAGTGCGGGAAACGGCCCGTTCGCGTGGTTCTTGACACTGTGTCGCTATGCGATCGCTGCTTCGATGACCGCACGGCAGCCTCGAGCGGCTGGCCGCGACTCCCAGAGCCGCCCAGCGCGGAGACGATCGTCGGGCCAGATGGTCGGTCGCACCGGATGGTGTACCGGTTGTGGCGCTCGCCAGGAGGCATCGCCGTCGACGCCGAGGAGGGCGGCGACTCATCGGATGGTTACCACGTCCAGGTCGTCGGGCCTCACGACGCGGATGTCACGGTGTTGATCGCGTCTGCGAAGACCGCGGTCCGTCGGCGAATCGCCCGCATGGACATGGAGCGGGCGCCAGGTGCGGACTACCCGATCATGGCCGATGACGACCTGATCGGCCGGCTCGTCTGGAACGAGGATGGTGGACCCTACGACGTGGTGGTCGACGGGCGCCGCCTCACGTGGACCGAGTTCGGCCGGGCGCTCGAGCCGTTCGAAGGGTGGGAGTTCCGCCTCTCCTTCCGGGAGAAGGACGTCGACGACGCGCCCGAGCTATCGCCTCGGCGGGCGCCAGCAGCCGTGGCCTTCCGGCATCGACCCGATGCGCGGACACACTGACCCGAGGCGACCGTGAGTAGCCTCTCAGATCTCCTCGACTCGGACACGCTCCTCGATCTTGCCGGCGCCCGGTACTTCCAGCGGGGCGATCGCTATGTCGAGGAGGGCCGTGTCGGGCCGATCCGTGAGTCGGAATTCGCCATCGAGGGGATCGTCGAGGGCGAGCGTTCCCATGGCGTCCGCATCTGGATCGAGGGCCCGCGGATCGTCGCTGCCTGCTCTTGTCCGGTTGGCGAGACCGGCGCGTTCTGCAAGCACTGCGTTGCTCTTGCGCTCAGCTGGCTCCGGCGACCGGGTGCCGGCTCGCCTCTCCTTACCCTCGGGCGGCCGCAGGTTCGAGCGGCAGTGGAGCCGGTCGACTCAATCAGACCGTTCCTGGAATCCCTGGATCGCGACGCCCTCGTTGAGCTCGTCGGGGTCGAAGCAGGTCGTGATACCGCGCTCGCCGAGCGACTGCGGCTTCGGGCGGCGATGGCGGCACCCGGCAGAGACGGACTGGCGGCGCTGACGCGGTCACTCGACCGGGCAACGTCGGTCCGAGGCGATCTCCGGGACGGGGATGTCCCGAGCTTTGCCCAAGGAGTGCACGCAATCGCTGACCTCCTCGACCACCTCGTCGCGGCAGACCAGCCTGACGTCGCCATTGGGCTCGCGGAACGGGCCCTGGAGCGCCTCGAGCGCGCGCTGGAACAGGCCGACGATTCGGATGGGCTCATCGGCGATTTGCTCGCTCGGCTCCAGGAACTCCATCTCGAGGCCTGCCGGGCCGCCCGCCCAGACTCGGTGAAGTTGGCCGAGCGGCTCTTCCGCTGGGAGCTTGACGGCGATTGGGACGTGTTCCGAGGTGCGGCTGAGAGATACGCCGACGTGCTTGGCGACGAGGGTCTGGCGACGTACCGGCGGCTCGCGGAGGCCGAATGGGCGCGCATACCCGCGCTCGGCCCGCGCGACGAGGATACGGCTGACGAAGACGGCGACCGCTTCAACGTGGCCTACATGATGGGATCGCTCGCACGGGCATTCCAAGACGTGGACATGGAGATCGCGGTGAGGAGTCGCGACCTGTCCTCGGCCTACGATTTCCTCGCGATCGCCCAGCTCTGCCGCGATGCGGGTCGTGGCGGCGACGCGCAGATCTGGGCAGAGCGTGGGGCGCGTGCATTCCCGACCCGCACCGATGTCCGCCTGCGTCAATTCCTGGCCGACGAGTACCTCAGCCAGTCGCGGGGCGACGATGCGATGGCGCTTATCTGGGCGGCGTTCTCGGAGGGGCCGGGTCTCGACGCCTACAAGCTGCTGAAGGAGTATGCGGACCGGATCGGCGGCTGGACGACTTGGCGACCGCGAGCGCTCGATGAGGTTCGGAGCTCGATCGATCAAGCGATGGCGGCCCTTCCGGCGCGCGGACAGCCGCTGCGATATCGCTGGCAGGAGCCGCCCGACGGAACCCGGCTCGTCGAGATCTCGCGGTGGGAGGGCAACCTCGATGCCGCCTGGGCCGAGGCACGAAGGCTAGGATGCAGTCGCGGCCTCTGGTTGCAACTGGCAACCGAGAGCGAGGAGACCCGCCCCGAGGATGCGTTGTTCGTCTACAGGCAGGAGGTCGACGCGCTGCACCAGGTCACCGACAAGCGGGTCTATGCCCAGTCAGTCGATATCCTTAGGCGGATCGGCGCGCTCATGACCCGGCTCGACAGGACGCCAGAGTTCGTCACCTACGCTCTCGGGGTTCGGGCCGCCAACGCGCGCAGACCTACGTTCCTGGCGCTCTTCGATGCTGCGCAGCTGGCCGAACAACGGCCTGCGCTCCGCGTGGTCCGGGGGGCTCGCTCACGCAGATGAGTATTCCGGACGCACGGCGCGCGTGAATAGTTATGTGCTGTGGAACAGTTATGCGCTGCAACAACAGCGGTTGCGGCTCCTGGCCACGCTCGGTAACCTTGGTAGTCGCGGCGGAGTAGCTCAGTGGTAGAGCAGGGGACTCATAGGCCTCCCGACGTATCTGATGTGCTCTTCCTCGTGAAATCTGAGCACGAATTGGCTCACTTATAGGCTGTATCGTCGACGGACTCTAGAGCACATAACTCCGATACAGCGCATACCTAATTCGCCCTAGCGCCCACGAAAGCAAGCTCGTGGTTGGAGCGTGAACAAACGCGGAGGTCGGACCTATGTCAGCGGGATCGCTCGGGATCTGAGCTGGTCGCGAGTCCTATGCTCGTCGCAAGTCACTGCGATCTGGCGTAGCCGCGGCGGAATCGGTCCAGCGCCCGAGCTCGACGTCTTCACGAACGATGGCAGCGAGTTGGCCGACCGTTACGCTGATGCTTCCTCGTCGCTACCCAGGTGGCCTGGGTCCCGGCTTATGCCATTGTTCGCGCGGGGGAGGACAGCGCATTGCTCGAACAGATCCGGTTCCACCGGTTCAAGCAGTTCCGCGATCAGACAGTGACCCTTCGGCCACAGGGAGTCACCCTGTTGGCGGGAGGGAGATAGCCGTTCAATCGAAGGGTTGACATTGAACACTTAGATGATGAGACTAGGCTAAGTGTTCAATCAGAAGGACATGATTGAACGGACAGCGAGCTCAACAGCGGTAGGAGAGCGTGGCTTGGGTCGTTTCGTAGAGCGCCGATGGGAAGGCAGCGACGGTGCGTATGGGGGACGGCGCGCGCGATCGTCCTTCACCTATCAGGCGTACGTTCCCGAAATGGTCGCGCACCTGGATCCGCCCACAACGTTTGAGGCTGCTGAGGCTGTCGCCTCGGCGGTGCAGGCCGTGCGTGAACTGAACACGGCAGGCTCCGTCTCCGGCCTCGAAGCGATCGGAGCCCTCCTGCTCCGATCCGAAGCCATCGCCTCGTCCCGGATCGAGGGCTATGAGCTGTCCCAGCGAAATCTGGCTCGGGCGCTGATCGACCCCCGGGCAGCCCGTGGGACCGCCAAGACGGTGGCTGCGAACGTTGTCGCCATGGAAGAGGCGGTCGCTCTCGGCGAGGTGGAACGCCCTCTCGAAGCCGACGACATCCGAGCTATCCATCGGACCCTGATGGCCGGCGAACCCGCGCGCGTTACCCCCGGCGAGTACCGCCGCGAGCAGAACTGGATCGGGGGACGGCTGGACTCGCCCATCGACGCGCGGTTCATCCCGCCCCCGGAGGACGAAGTCGAGGGGTTGATCACCGACCTGGTCGCATTCATCAACCGTAATGACCTGCCGGGTGTCGCTCAGGCCGCGATCGCCCATGCCCAGTTCGAAACGATCCACCCGTTCCTCGATGGCAATGGTCGCGTTGGTCGGTGTCTGATCCACGTTGTCTTGCGCCGGCGTGCGATCGCGCCCCGGTTCGTGCCGCCCGTGTCCGTGGTTCTCGCAGCGCGAGCGAATGCCTATGTGGCCGGGCTGGTCGCGTACCGAGAGGGCCGGATCTCGGAGTGGTGTGCCTCGTTTGCGGGCGCCTGCGAGCGGGCAGCGAGCCTATCGACGGAGCTGGCGGATGCGATCGGCGTGCTCGCGGCGGACTGGTTCGAGCGCGCGGGTCGACCCCGCCGCGACTCGGCAGCCGCAAAGATCATTGCGGCGCTACCAGCACAGCCGATCACGTCGGCGGCCACGATCCGAGCCGCAATCGGCACCTCGCATCAGCGAGCCCTCGACGGCCTGAAAGCCTTGGCCGACTCAGGCGTCGTCCGCCAGATCACGGAGGGCGGCTATGACCGGCAGTACGCGGCCGACGAGTTGTTCGCGCTCCTCGAAGCCTACGAGGAGCGGATTGCCCGCGCAGCGTGACAGATACCGATGCCCGACGCGGTAACTTGCCCATGACCGCAGGGCGCCATGTTCGGACGACCTGACGGGCCGGAATGGACGACTTGACGGGCCGGAGTGGTGGTATGGCTCGTGCCCGCAGCTGGTCTGGGAGGAGTTCAGCTCGCCCAATACATCGAAGGGCCAGTACATCAACCAAGTCCTGAATGGCCATCCCAATGGTCGCTATATCGGGTAGCTCGGGCACCTTGGATCAGAGCCGGTCGCCGGGTCTTAGCCGCTTGTAAGCCTCGCGTGCGCGCTCGTCGGCGGCTGACGCGCCGTAGCGCCAGATGCTCTCCCGCTATGGCGCATCGCGGGGCGCCCAGAACGGGGGCTCTGCCCATCCTCAGGCGCATACTCTCCGCTGTGAAGCGGGTCGGCACCCAGCCGCCGCCTCGAGACGCCCCCGAAGGAGACTGGCATGCCGAGGATCGTCATCACCCACGCCGTCACGGACGTCGAGACCTGGCTGAAGGGCAAGGCGGAGCGTGTCGCCACGTTCTCGCCCTTCGCAACACACGTGACCGACCACGTCGCGATGGATGGCAGCAACAACGTCGCGATCACCGCAGACGTTCACGACATGGCGGCGGCCCAGGCGATCATGGCCTCGCCTTCTCCGGAGCAAGCGGCCACGGCCGAGCGCCACGGGGTCATCCAGCCAGTGGTGGCCCACATCGAGAAGTAGCCAGCTCGGCGCGTCGACTGGACGTCGGCAACGGCAAGCAGATGCTGAATTCGATTCGATGTTCACGTGGGTTTGACGTCCAGTTGGTCGTATTCGGCGCGGAGTCTTCACGGCATGCGCCTCCACCACCATCTGCTGGCACCACCGACCTCGAATGGAGGGCCACGGATAGGAGGCGTTGGCGATGAGGATCCGGAGGCCGGGGCGACGTTGGGTCGTTCTGGCCCTCGTCGTCGTCCTCGTCTTCATCGCCTATCGCCTGCTCGATGGCGCGACCTGGATCTACTACTACCGTGTCGTCGACGACCGGACGCTGGTCGTCGGAACGGTGACCGGACCGGGCGCATGGGTGCGCGTTGCGAGCGTCACAGAGACTCCCGCGACAGTGACGATCACCGTGAGCTCGCTCTTCATCCAAGTCGGGCCGTCGACAGCCGGGGCGTCCCCTACGAATCCGAGACGCAGCTCCATGACCCCATCGGCAGCCGGACCGTCATCGATGGCAGCAGTGGCCTGCCCGTCGAGCGAGCGAATTGCCCCCCTCCGGCCGTGTTCGCGCCCGTCTGTCCCTGATCAGCCGCAGCCGCGGCGGTGGGAAGTCGCGGAGTACCACCCCGCTAGACCTTGCCGTCCTTGGCGTACGCGGGCATCCAGTACCAGAGTCTCCGCGAGAGGGCTGGGGTGCTGGCGTTGATGACAGCATGGAGCCGCTCGCCCATGGCGCGATCGGGTTCCTGCATCTCGATCTAGCGAGGGCCCCGGTAGCCCTCTGTCCTCGGACAAGCCGTCGGGGTTTTGGATTCGACCGGGCTCCTTGAGATGGCCAACCCTCACAAGCGATCGCCCGGGCTGAGCCTCTTGTAGGCCTCGCGAGCGCGCTCGTCGGCGGCGGAGGCGCCGTAGCGGGACAGCATCTGGCGGCTCTTCCAGCCGGCGAGGCGCATGAGGTCGCCTTCGGTGCCGCCCGCGGCGAGCCACTGGTGCGCATACGTATGGCGGAATTGGTGGGGGTGGATGGTCGGCAGCCCGGCTTGAGCGCCGCGGCGCTTGACCGCCTGCTCGACGCCGGTGTCACTGAGTCGGCCTCGCTTGCCGAGCCAGAGCCACGGCTCGCTGGCATCCGGTCGCCTCGCGCGCGCCCGCAGGTATCGATCCAAGCCCTGGCCGGTCTTGTGCCCAAACGGGCAGGCCCGCGGTCGACGGCCCTTGCCGAGAACGATCGCGATGTCCTGGTCGAAGTCGACGTCCTCGACCCGCAGGCCGGCGAGTTCGCCGCGACGCATTCCGGTGTCGAGGAAGAGCCGGATGATCGCGTTGTCGCGGCGCTCCTCGAACCCGGTTCCACCACACGCGTCCAGGATCTTCCGGAGCTCCTCTTCGCGCAGGACCGGTGGGGGAGTCTCCGGGACATGCGGCGGGTGCATCGGCGCCATCGGGTTGCGCTCGATCTCTCCTTCCTCGGCCAGCCACTTGAAGAACTGCTGGAGCGAGCG
>JBDTNS010000034.1:0-12167 GCA_039933675.1 Chloroflexota bacterium | reverse complement strand
TGCGCTGGTTCGACGAGGTCCTGTTCGACAAGCTCGCTCCGGCGAACGAGGTCGCGGCGATCATCGTCGAGCCGATCCAGGGCGAGGGCGGGTACATCGTTCCCGAGGATGGCTTCCTGGAGGGCCTGCGCGCGATCTGCGACCAGCACGGGATCCTCCTCATCGTCGACGAGATCCAATCGGGCGCCGGGCGGACCGGGAAGATGTGGGCGGTCGAGCACTGGGGCGTCGAGCCCGACATCCTCCTCACGGCGAAGGGGATCGCGTCGGGGATGACCCTCGGCGCGATGGTCGCGCGGGCCGACCTGCTCGAGGTCTGGGGCGCCGGCGCGCACGGTTCGACGTATGGCGGCAACCCGGTCAGCTGCGCGGCCGCGCTGGCGACGATCCGGTTGCTCGAAGGCGGGCTGATCGACAACGCGCGCATTCGCGGAGCCCAGGCGTTCGAGGGCCTCCGGCCGCTCCTCGAACGCTATGACGGTCTCGTCCGCGACGTCCGTGGCAAGGGCCTGATGCTCGGGATCGAGTTCGACACGGGCGAGCACGCCGAGGAGATCCAGTGGGCCTGCTTCGAGCGAGGTCTGCTCGTTCTTGAATGCGGCAGGACGAGCGTCCGGATGTGCCCGGCGCTGACCGTGAGCGAGGCCGAGATGACGACCGCGCTGCGGATCTTCGGCGAGGCCGTGGCCGCAGTCGCAGCGCATGGCGACGAGGTCCACGCCGAGGTCGCCGCTGCCGGCGCGCTCCACGAGGTCGAGGCCGCCGGCTGACCGTCCGGTGCCCGATACTGTGCAGGTGAGCAGCTCCAAGGTCGCGACGATGCGCGACGCCGTCGCCGAGCTCGTCCGCGACGGGGATTGTGTGGCGATCGAGGGGTTCACCCACCTCATCTCGTTCGCGGCGGGGCACGAGATCATCCGCCAGCGCCGGCGCGACCTGACCCTCGCCCGACTGACGCCCGACCTCATCTACGACCAGATGATCGCGGCCGGGTGCGCCAGCAAGCTCGTCTTCTCGTGGCTCGGCAACCCGGGAGTCGGCGGGCTCGGTGCCATCCGCCGCCGGATCGAAGGCGAGATCCCGGCCGAGCCGCTGGAGCTCGAGGAATACAGCCACTTCGGGATGGTCGGGCGCTACACGGCCGGGGCGATGAACCTGCCCTTCTTCCCGCTGCGCAGCTATTTCGAGACCGACCTGCCGGTGGCCAATCCGCTCATCCGGCCGATCCGCTCGCCGTATGGCGAGGAGACGATCTACGCCGTCCCGCCGCTGCGGCCGGACGTCACGATCGTCCACGCCCAGCGCGCGTCGGCGGCCGGCGACACCCAGGTCTGGGGCCTGCTCGGCTGCCAGAAGGAGGCCGCCTTCGCCGCCGAGCGCGTCATCGTGGTGGTCGAGGAGCTCGTCGACGAAGCGGTCATCCGGGCCGATCCGAACCGCACGATCATCCCGGGACTCATCGTCGACGCCGTCGTCGTCGAGCCGTGGGGCGCGCACCCGTCGTACGTCCAGGGCGCCTACGACCGCGACAACCGGTTCTATCTCGACTGGGATCCGATCAGCCGAGACGAGGCCGCCCTGCAGGCCTGGCTGGCCAAGTGGGTGTACGGGCTCGACGGCCGGACGGACTACCTCGAGAAGCTCGGTCCCGAGCGCCTCGACGCGCTGCGGCCCGGACCGGCTCTGTCGGGCTCGGTCGATTACGGACGCTACGGATGACCGCGGATTCCTCGGCCCGAACCGCCTTCACCAGCACCGAGATGATGATCGTGGCCGCCGCACGCGAACTGGCCGGCCAGCGCGTCTGCTTCGTCGGCGTCGGACTCCCGAACATCGCGGTCAACCTCGCCAGGCTGACGGTCGCACCGGAGCTCGAGCTCGTCTACGAGGCGGGCGTCTTCGGCGCTCGGCCGGCGCGGCTCCCGTTGAGCATCGGCGATCCGCTCATCGTGAGCGGCGCCACGGCCGTCGTGAGCATGCTCGAGCTGTTCGGCTACTACCTGCAACGCGGGCTCATCGACGTCGGGTTCCTCGGTGCGGCCCAGATCGATCGGCACGGCAACATCAACACGACGGTGATCGGGCCGTATGACCGTCCGAAGACGCGATTGCCCGGCTCCGGCGGCGCCTGCGAGATCGCGATCAACGCGCGGCAGGTGTTCGTGGTCATGCGCCAGAGCCGGCGCAGCTTCGTCGAAACGATCGATTTCCGTACCTCGCCGGGCAACCTCGGTGGCGCCGAACGGGCGGAACGGATCCGGCGGGAGGGTGGCTGGTCGGGTCGCGGCCCGTCGGTCGTGGTCACCGATCTCGGCATCTACCACTTCGACGACGCGGGCGAGATGCGGCTTGATTCGCTGCACCCTGGGGTGGTCCTCGAGCAGGCCCGAGAGACCATCGGCTGGGCTGTGGCGGTCGCCCCGGATCTCCTTGCGACCCCGGCACCGACCGACAACGAGCTCCGCCTGATCCGCGAGGAACTCGACCCGGACGGCGTCTACACGAAGTAGGCCCGATCAACGATCGAGAGAGCGCCTGAGAGCGACCTACCAGGGGACGACCGCGACGAGCCGGTCGAAGCCGGCCCCCGGGACCTCACCGACGACGGTCCCCGTGGCGGCGTCGAGCTTGACGATTCGTCCGCCGCTGTGGACCAGGGCATAGATCGTCGTCCCGTCCGGGGTGACCGCCAGCGCATCAATCGCAGTGCCCTCGAGGAAGCGGGATCCGGCTGTCAGGTCCGTCGTCCGGATGGCGACGATCCCGCCGGGTCCCGCCGCGTAGACGACCGATCCGATCGGTGAGGCGACGACACGCCGTCCAACTGCGCCGCCCGCCTGGTGGCCGAACTTGGCGAACGAGATGCCGGTCGATGCCGTAGGCGTGAAGCGACCCGTTCGCGCGACGGCGAGGTCGGTGAACTGGATCTCGACGGCGAGACCGAGGGTCGCATTGGCGGCGACGAGTGCGCGGCCGTCGGTGGTTGCCGCGAGGCCCCAGTCCGTGGCAGCCGCCGCGTCGGCCGCGCCCGAGGCCGGGAGGTCGATGCACAACGCCCAGCCGTCGACGCTGCTGAGCGCGTGGATGAACGGGTGCTCGGCGCCGTGATAGAGCGTGAAGACCATGCCGTCGGAGCGGCGCAGCTGGGCAATCGGCCAGCCGGCCATCGCCTCGTCGGAGGCTGCCTTGTCGACGACGATCCCCTCGCGAAGCATCCCGGTCGCCGTGTCGACCGCCCGGACCTGGTAGTGGCCGTCGGGCGGCCCAGCCAGGTGCTCGACGACGTAGAGGATCGAGCCATCGGGCGAGAGTGCGTCGTACTCGAACGCTCCCGCGAGGTTGACGATGCGCGGCGCGCTGTCGAGCGTCCGGTGGACGATGGCGAAGCGCGTCCGGGCGGCTGGGCCGGTTACGGTCGCGGGCTTCGCGCCAGCCTCGACGAGGATGATTGTCCGACCATCCGCGGAGACGCCGATCGGGGCCGGGTCGTCGCCGATGGTCGGAAGCCGCCAGGCGCCCTTGATGTTCAGCCGCGGGCCCTCGAGCTCGGGGAGCTGGATCGCGCGGAGCTCCGTGACCGCGCCCGTGGCGGACGCGGTCACGATCGAGTTCCACGACGCGTCCGGGACGCCTGGCGGCATCTGGAACATGCGCCCGCTCGTGCTGGCCAGGACCACCTCGAAGTCGGCGGCACCGGTCCGGCGGGCGACGAGCCAGGCGTCCGTGGCCGCCGCAGCGGGCGACGCGGTCGCCGAGGATCCGCTGGGTCGCGCGGTCGCGCAGGCCGTCGATGTCGCCGCGGGCGCGGCAGTGACCGGCGCGGCGCTGGCCGGCGCCTTGCCGGAACAGCCGGCCGCGATGACGACGATCAGAAATGCCGCGGCCGGGCGGGCCAGCGGGAGGATGCGGGCGGTCGGCGACATTGGTCATCTCCGTCGTGGCGGCGCGGATCCGCGCCCTCTGTCCCACTTACACCGCCCGGGTCAGGGAGGTTCCCTCAGGGCATCGATTCGGCGAGCCGGATTGCCACGTCCCTGTCGAGCGACGTCTCGAGCCGATACGTGATCGGCCCGACGGCCCAGATGAGCGCGTCGCCGACCCAGCGACGCTCCTCGTGCACGAGGCCGTTGGGCCCGGTGTAGAACAGGAAATGGGGATTGCCGGTCAACCAGTAGCCCGGCCGGCTGTTGACGAGGACGGCGGTCGCAGTCGTGCCGTTCCCGAGTGCCTTCGAGTAGAAGCCGCTGTCAACCGTGGCGTGGAACTCCGTCAGCACCAGGCCGACCCCGGGTTCGAGGGTCGCTGGGAGACCGGCGTCCGAGCGCCACACGAGGGCCACCTGGTCGCCGAGCGCCGGATCGATCCAGGCGGCGTCCGGCGCCCCGACCAGCGGATCGGACGGCCAGGTAACGGTGAAGCCGGCACGGGCGTCGACGCTGTCGAGCGACACCGCGTCGCCGAGCCCGATCGACCCGCCCGGGAGTGCGGAAGCGGGTGTGCCGCTGGCCCCCGGGGTGGACGAGACGGCAGGCGCGGGGCTCGCGACGATACTCGGTGGGGGACTGACCGGCGCCGGGCCGAACACGAGCCGCAGGCCGGGGAGACCGAACCCCGCGGCGGTCGCGATCACCGCGAGCGCGAGGAGCAGGAGGACGGCGGCTACCAGGGCGCGACGGGCCGGTCGCCAGGTCCAGGATCGTCGGGCGGGGAGTACGGCCCGCGGCGCCGCCTCGATCCGGGAACGGACGGCCGCGGCGAGATCGCGCCCGTCGCCATCAGCCGGGGCGGCAGTCGGCCAGTCGATCGCGTCGGCCAATCCCCCGAGGGCGGTCTCGACGTCGCTCACCGTTCGCCATCGAAGCGATTCGTCAGCCATCGCGCGGCCCCCCTTCCATCCCGGTGAGCGCGACGCGCAAATGGTCGAGCGCCCGGGCGGTTCGAGACTTCACCGTGCCGTTCGGGATGGCAAGCGTTTCGGCGGTCTCAGCCTCGGAGAGGCCAAGGAAGTAGCGGGCACCGATCACCTCGCGCTCCTCGTCGCGCAGGTGCCCGATGGCGGCCAGGAGCTGGCCGCGAGCCTCCGCGGCGAGGACCGACGATTCGGGTGATGGCGCCGTCTCGTCGCGCGGTGCGGCAACCGCCGCCCGGAGCGCAAGCCCGCTGCGCCGATCGGCCGAGCGCCGCCGGTTGCGCGCCTCGTTCGTCACGATCCGGAGCAGCCATGGTCGCAGCGGCGCATCGAGGCGGAACCGGGGCAGCGCCGCGTAGGCCTTCACGAACGCGTCCTGGACGGCGTCCGCCGCATCGGCCTCGGGGGCGACAAGGTAGGCGGTGCGCATGGCGACATCCTGGTAGCGCCGGACGAGCGTCTCGTACGCGGCGACATCACCAGTTCGCGCGCGACCGATCAACTCGGCGTCGTCGTCCAGATGTGGCCTCCGCGCTCAACCGTATCAACTACACCGCTGCTCAGAGGTTGGTTCCGAACGCCCGGTGTCGACGAGTGAGCGGGCGGTCAGACCGGCGCGGCGAGAGCATCCACGGCGACCATACCGGCGGAGAGCGCCTGGAGATCGGCGCGCAGGACCTCGGGATGCTTGGCCCCGGCGACATCGCGGAGCGCCGCGCGAAGCGCCTCGATGCCGACGATTCGACGCCGTGCCACGAGCGCTCCGAGGGCGACGATGCTGACCAGCCGATCGTCACCGGCCGACCGGGCGAGACTGGTGCACGGCGGGGCGACGACCTCCACCCCGGAGATCGACGGTATCTCCATCAGCGTCCCATCGACCACGAGCAGGCCGCCCGGAGCGACGAAGGTCCCGTAGCGGGCGAGGGCGGGTGCCGAAAGGGCGATCACGACATCGGCATGGTCGACGATCGGTGACCCGATCGGCTCCTCGCCGACGATCACGGTGCATGCCGCCGAGCCGCCGCGCATCTCGGGTCCATATGACGGGATCCAGAGGACCTCGAGGCCCTCGGCCATCGCTGCACGGGCCAGGACGGTGCCGGCGAACAGGAGTCCCTGGCCGCCGAACCCCGAGACGATGACTGCGGCTCCGGTCATCGGTGAGCCTCCGGACGGGTGCGATCGGCGAGGACGCCGAGCGGGTACGTCTCGGCGACCATGGTGAGATGCTCGATGGATTTGACTGGCGTCATTCCCCAGCCGACCGGGCAATTCGAGAGGACCTCGACGATCCCGAAACCGCCGTCCACCTCCTGAACCTCGCAGGCCCGCCGGAGCATCGCCTTTGTCTTGCCGATCGCGGATGGTGACGCGAGCGACCCGCGCGCCGCGTACGCCACGCCGGGCAGGATGGCGAGCATCTCGGTGATCGGCAGCGGATAGCCGGCCGTACGGGCATCGCGTCCAAGCGGGGTCGAGGTTGTCTTCTGGCCGAGCAGCGTGGTCGGGGCCATCTGGCCTCCGGTCATCCCGTATATCCCGTTGTTCACGAAGACCACGGTGATCCCTTCGCCCCGCCCAGCCGCATGGATGATCTCGGCTGTGCCGATCGCGGCCAGGTCCCCGTCGCCCTGGTAGGTCAGCACGAACGCATCCGGACGGACCCTCCGGATTCCGGTAGCGACGGCGGGTGCCCGCCCGTGCTGGGCCTCGACGAAGTCGACATGCAGATAGTCATAGGCGAACACCGCGCAACCGACGGCCGCCACGGCAATGGTCCTGGGTCCGAGCCCCATCTCACCGAGGACCTCGGCGAGCAGGCGATGGATGACCCCGTGCCCGCAGCCCGGGCAGTAGTGCGTGGCACGATCCTCGAGGAGCGCCGGACGAGCCGCCACGACCCGGGACTGGTGACGATCGGCGGCGACGGTCATCGCCCGCCTCCGTCGCGGGCGGGCGTCCGTGACCATGCGGCGCGGAGCGCGTCGACCACCTCGTCGGGCGACGGCACCATCCCGCCGGTCCGGCCGTGGAACAGGACCGGCGCCCGGCCCTCGACGGCCAGCCGGACATCCTCGACCATCTGGCCGGCCGACAATTCGACGACGAGGACCGCCCGGGCGGTGGCCGCGATGGATGAGAGTGCGTCGTTCGGGAAGGGCCACAGGCTGATCGGGCGGAACAGGCCCGCCATGAGCCCGCCAGCTCGGGCGCGAGCCACCGCCGTGCGTGCGACGCGGGCCGCCGTCCCGTAGGCCACGATGACGAGATCCGCGTCCTCGAGATCCTCACCGGCCCAGCGGACCTCCGCGGCGGCGATCGCCCGGAACTTCGCCTGGAGATGATCGTTGTGCGCCTCGAGGTCCTCTGGTCGAAGGTGGAGCGACTTGACGACCCGCGGTGGCCGTCCATCGGCGCCGGTCAGCGCCCAGTCCGCCTCGCGTCGCGCCGGGTTCCGGTAGACCGGGACGACCGGCTCCATCGCCTGGCCCAGGATCCCATCGGCGAGGAGGATGACCGGCGTCCGGTAGCGCTCGGCGATCTCGAAGGCGTCGGCGACCAATGCGATCGCTTCCGCAATCGATGACGGCGCGAGGACCGGGATCCGGTAGTCGCCGTGGCCGTGGCCCTTGACCGCCTGCAGGTAGTCCCCCTGCGCCGGGCCGATGCTGCCCAGACCCGGACCGCCGCGCATGACGTTGAGGAGGACAACCGGGAGTTCGGATCCCGCGAGGTAGCTCATCCCCTCGGCCATCAGGCTGAAGCCCGGACTCGAGGTCGACACCATTACCCGGGCCCCGGTCGCGGCCGCCCCGAGCGCCATCGAGATCGCCCCGATCTCTGATTCGGCCTGGACGAAGGCGCGGCCCTCCTCCGGCATCCGGCGGGCCATCCATTCCAGGACTTCGGCCTGGGGCGTGATCGGGTAGCCGAAGTACGCGTCGCAGCCGGCCTGGATGGCGGCCTCGGCGATCGCCTCGTTGCCCTTGAGCAGGATCCGCTCCGGCGCCGGCGAGCGGGTTCCCGGGTCACGGGTCTCCACCGGGCGATCCTGGACCCCATGGGCCAACGCGGTCATCGATCGGTCCCCCGAGCGCGAGCGAGGACCGTGAAGACGGCGTCCGGGCACACCCGGGCACAGAACGCACAACTCGTGCAGTGCGCCGCGTCGACGAGATGGACGGGGTGATGGCCGAGCCCGTTGACGACCGCGAGGTCGAGCGCCAGGACGCCCGGTGGACAGGCCGTGACGCATAACGAACAGCCCTTGCACCGCTCCGACGAGATGATGAGGGGCGCATTGAGCCCATCACGGACGACCGCGGGCGCCGCTGCAAGGCTCATCGCAGCGTTTCCCTGGAGGGACGTCTCGGTGCTGACCGCGGGTGTCATGGCCGGCATCGCACGCCTCCTTGCCGCCACATGCGCGGCGGACCTTGCGAGCATCGTCGGTCGACCGCTGGGTCGCCAGTGCCCTTCGGACCGCCGGCGCGGGTCCGATGGCAGGATGGGGATCGAGGCTCGTCGTGGCCGCCCCGTCGGCTACGATGCGGGCGTGAGTACCGGCCGCGTCTTTCGCCGTACAAGCGTCGACGATCCGCCCGTCGCGGTCGAGGCGTTCGGCTCGACGATCCGGACCGCCGATGGTCGCGAGTACCTCGACGCCGCGGGTGGGGCGATCGTCGTCAACGTCGGTCACGGCCGGCACGAGATCGCGGCGGCCATGGCGGACCAGGCCGGCCGGCTCGCGTACGCCCACGGCAGTGCGTTCACGACCGAGCCGCTCGAGGCGTATGCCCGCGCGGTCGCCGTCCACCTCCCGCTCGACGACCCGGCGATCTACCCGGTCTCCGGCGGATCGGAGGCGATCGAGACGGCACTCAAGCTCGCCCGCGCCTACCACCTCGCCCGCGGCGAGACCGAACGCTGGATCGTCTACGCCCGCTGGGGGAGCTACCACGGGAACACGCTAGGGGCGCTCGACCTGTCGGGGCGGCAGACGCTGCGCCGTCCGTACGAGGGCTGGCTCGGGCGCTTCCGGCACGTCTCGGCCGCCTACCCGTACCGGGCGAACCTGCCCGGGGCGAAGGCCCTGGCGTCCGCCGACGAACTCGCCGCGGAGCTCGACCGGGCGTTCGAAACGGCCAGCCCGGGGACGGTCGCGGCGTTCGTCGCCGAACCGATCGTCGGTGCGACCCTCGGCGCCGTCGTCCCGCCCGACGGTTACTGGCCCGCGATCGCTGACGTCTGCCGGCGGCACGGCGTCCTGCTCATCGCCGACGAGGTGATGACCGGGTTCGGGCGGACGGGGCGCTGGTTCGCGCTCGACCATTGGGGCATCAGGCCGGACATTCTCGTCGCGGCGAAGGGCGCCTCGTCCGGTTACTGGCCGTTCGGGTTCGTGGCCGCCTCGGACGAGGTCTACACCACGGTGACTGCCGAGCGACCAGGGTTCGTCCACGGGTTCACCTACTCGCACTCCCCGGTTGGCGCCGCGGTCGCCGGCGAGGTCCTGCGCATCCTCGAGACCGAATCGCTGATCGAGGCGAGCGCCGTGAAGGGGGAGCAGCTCCTGGCGCTCGCGAACGCGGCGTTCGGGAGCCATCCGGCGGTCGGGGAGATCCGCGGCCGCGGCCTCCTCGTCGGTGTGGAGCTCGTCGCGGACCGCGTCACGCGCGAGCCGTTCCCGCGAGCGGCGCGCATCACGGAGTCCGTCGTCGCAGCGGCACGCGAGCGCGGACTCCTGGTTTATTCGGGGACGGGCAACGCGAATGGCCTCGATGGCGACATGATCCTGCTCGGCCCGCCGTTCATCGTCACCGGCCCCGAGCTCGAGCGGATCGCGGCGATCCTCGGCGACGCGATCGAGGCAGCCGTCGCGGTCGCGGGCGATCCCGTGGGAGAGTGACCCAGCCGCTCAACGGAGGCCCCGTCCCCGCGGCATGCCGCGCAGAACCAGGAAGAGCCCAAGCACGACGAGGATGATCGGGAGCAGCAGCCCGGCGATCGCGGCGCCGGCGACGATCGCGCCGCCGACCAGCGCCAGCAGGCCGCCGAACCAGAGCTGCCAACCGAACCCGCCCCCCGAAACGGCACGAACCGCCGCGATGAACAGGAACGCGACGCCCAGGCTGAGTGTCCCCAGGCCGTTCGCCTCGATCCCGGCCGCGTTGAGCAGACCGGGGACCGCAAGGGCCGTGATGATCGCGCCGGCGTAGAGCGAGCCCGTTCCGCGGTCGATCGCCCACTTGACGAGGAAGGCGAGGCCGATCGCGAGGACCACCACCGAACCGGCGGACCGGAACTGCGGGCTCACCTGCTGGATGAGCAGGAGACCACCGAAGACGAGCAGGAAGATCCCGATCCACGGCAGTCCCGGCCGGCGGGCGTTGCCCGGTCCCCACTCCCAGTGAGAGAAGCGAGCAGCCGGATCGTCGGGCGGGCCGCTCCGGCCGGTCCCGCCACCGCTGTTCGGTCCGAGCCGTGTCACCGGTTCCTGTCGGTCATTCATTCGAATCCCTCCTCGCCGCTAGTATCCGCGCCCGGTGTCCGTCGGGTCGAGAGGGACCTGGGGCGGCCGCGAAGCGGTGACCTGCCTATGGGCCGAGGAAGCCGGGCGCCGGAGCGGTCGCCGGCGCACCCGGATCCTCGTCCTCTTCGACGTGGCTGAAGCCGAGACGGTCCGCGAACCGGCCCAGCACCCCCGGCGCCCACCAGTTCCAGCGGCCCATCAGCCGCATCGTCGCGGGCACCAGCAGGACCCGGATGATCGTGGCATCGACGCCGACCGCGATCGCCATCCCGACCCCGATGCTCTTGATCGTGATCACCTCGGCCAGCGCGAACGCGGCGAAGACCGAGACCATGATCAGCGCGGCGCCGGTGATCACGCCGGCCGTCTTCGAGAGCCCCTCGGCGACGGACGCAGTGTTGTCGCCAGTTCGCCGGTAGGCCTCCTGGATCCGCGACAGCAGGAGGACCTCGTAGTCCATCGAGAGGCCGAAGATCACGCTGAACATGATGATCGGGTTGCCCGCGATGGTGTACCCGAGCGGCGTGAAGTTCAGGACGTTCGAGAGGTGGCCCTCCTGGAAGATCCAGACCATCGCCCCGAAGCTGGCGGTGATCGACAGGAGGGTCATGATCACGGCCTTGATGGGGATGATGAGCGACCCGAACAGCAGGAACAGGATCACCGCGCTGGCGAGGAGCGTCAGGCCCACGGCATACGGCGCGCGCTCGCCCTGCGAGACGAGGAAGTCGTGGCCGATGGCCGCGCTGCCGCCGACCTGCGTCGTGATCGCGTCGCCGGGGGACGTCGCGCGGATCTCGGGGACGATGCTCGTCGCTTCCGGCCTCGATGGCGCCAGCGGGCTGATCGCATCGAGCTGGACGGTGGAGCCGCGAACATATCGGGCGAACAGGGCATCGACGCCCGCCGGGCGCTGGCCGGCCGGCAGGGCGTAGAGGGCGGCAACTTGCTCGGGGGTCATCGGAGCGCCCGTCCCTGGATCGGTGATGGTGAATGGACCCTCGACCCGGTCGATCCCGTCGAGTGCGTCGATCCGGGCGGCGTACGCGGCGAGCGCCCGGACCGTCGCGAGGTCGGTTGGTGATCCCTGGACATCGGCGAGGATGACGATCGGGGTCGTCTCGCCCGGCGCGAACTCGGTCTGGAGCGCGACATACGCGTCGCGGCTCTCGACGCCGGCGGGGTAGATCTCGGCGCCCGGGACGCCCTGTTCGAGCCGCAGGAACGGGCTTCCGGCGACGAGCAGAATCGCGAGCGTCGGGACGAGGACCGCGAACGGCCGGCGCATGACCGCATGCGCGACGCGTTCCCACCAACCGGTCCGCGTCGTCTGGACGGCTGCAGTCGCCGGGCGCAGCCGGCGCCGAAGCCCACCGAGCGAGAGGGCGTTGACGCGGTGTCCGAGCATCCCGAGCACGGCGGGCAGGAAGGTCAGTGCGAAGACCACGGAACAGATGACGACGAGCGCTCCCGCGATCCCGATCGATCGGATGGCAGGCGCCTCGAAAAGCAACAGCCCCGACAGACCGATCGCGACCGCGACGCCGCTGAAGGCGACGGCCTTGCCCGCGGTGGCCACGGTCCGTTCGACCGCCTCGGCGACCGTGCGACCCCGTCGCAACTCTTCGCGGAACCGGCTGACGATGAACAGTGAGTAGTCGATCGCCAGCGCCAGCCCGAGCATCGTCGCGATGTTGAGGACGAAGATGCTCATCTCGACCT
>JBDTNS010000033.1:0-12283 GCA_039933675.1 Chloroflexota bacterium | reverse complement strand
CCTTCGGTGCCATCTGCGAGGCGAGGGCACGCTGCCAGATCAGCCGGTAGAGGCGCAGCTCGTCATTCTTGATCGAGCCCGCCACCGAATCGGGATCGCGCCGGAAGCTCGTCGGGCGGATCGACTCGTGCGCCTCCTGGGCCCCCTTCGACTTGGTCTTGTAGACCCGGCCCTTGGGCATCGTGAATTCTTGTCCGTAGCGCTCGGCGATCACCTCGCGCGCCTCGCCCATCGCGACGCCGGCGATCGCGGTCGAATCGGTTCGCATGTAGGTGATCAGCCCGACCTGGCCTTCGCTCGTCTCCATGCCCTCGTAGAGCCGCTGGGCGACCGACATCGTCCGCTTCGGGCTGAAGCCAAGCTTGCGGCTTGCCTCCTGCTGGAGCGTCGAGGTCGTGAACGGTGCCGCCGGAGCCCGCTTCTGGGTCCGCGTCGCGACCTTGGTGACCTGCGGGTGGAGCGCCTCGATCGCGGCGCGATGTCGCTCGGCGGTCGCCTCGTCACCAACATCGAGTGCCTCGCCGTCGATCCGGACGACCTCGGCGGCGAACCGCTCGCCAGCGGCGGTCGCGAGGAGTGCCTCGATCGTCCAGTACTCGCGAGCGGTGAACGCCGTGATCTCGCGCTCGCGCTCGACGACGAGTCGGACCGCGACGGACTGGACGCGGCCGGCCGACAGGCCACCGCGCACCTTGCGCGAGAGCAGCGGGCTCAGCGTGTAGCCGACGAGACGGTCGACGATGCGGCGCGTCTGCTGCGCGTCAACGAGGTCCATGTCGATCTGGCGCGGATGGGCGAACGCCTCGCGAATCGCGGACTCGGTGATCTCGTTGAAGGTGACCCGCAGCGTCTTCTCGGGCGGCACGTGGGCGGCCTCGGCGACGTGCCACGCGATCGCCTCGCCCTCGCGGTCGAGGTCGGTGGCGAGGAAGACCTGGTCGGCGCCGCGGGCGGCCTTCTCGATGTCGGCGACCTGCTTGCGGCGGTCGTCCGAGATCACGTACTCGGGTTCGAACTCGTGGTCAACATCAACGCCGAACTTGCCCTTCCCCGGGTTCTCGGGCAGATCGCGGACGTGCCCGTACGACGCGAGGACGCGGTAATCCGCGCCCAGGTAGCGCTCGATGGTTCGGGCTTTGGCGGGCGATTCGACGATGACGAGGTTCTTTGGCACGGGCGGGAGTGTAGCACCGGGTCCTTACCGGACCCTTGCGGTTCCCTCGTGGGGGCAGCTCAGACCTCGCGGATCCGGCGCAGGAAGTCCTCGTCGATCTCGAGCTCGGGTTCTGGATCCGGCGCGGAAGGAGCGGGCTGACGCTCCTCGTCGGCATCCGTCGCGACCGCCATCGATGGGTCGCCGCCGGACATCGCGCCGGGCGGGATCTCGACGAAGCGGATGTGAAGATATGGGAAGAAGAAGATCGAGGCGACGTTATCGACAAAGATCGGGCGCTTGCCGTTCAGCTGGCGCAGGTTCGTGCAGCGCAGTCCGACATCACCGGGCGAGGGCGCCTCGAACAGATCGGCCAGCAGAGGCTGCTCGTTGTTGATATGGAGGACGACGTCGCGGATCACGGTCCGATCCTGACGCCGGGAGCGGGTGGTGTCGCCCCGCCGATGGTCCCGTCAGGGATGGTAGAAGTCGATCACGAGGCGGACCCGCCCGCTCGAGACCCAGACCCCGATTCCGACCCGGTCGTACATCGCGTTCATGAGGTTGACGTAATGGCCGCCGTTGTACGACTTCTCCGCCTGGAAGAAGAGGTGCGAGCCGAGGACGGCCGCGCGCGCATCGCCCGAGCGGCAGCCGAGGTTCTCGGCCCAGCGGTAGCTCGTGTAGCCGGCACGGCGCAGACGGTCGCCCGGTGTCCCACCGATGAAGTGGCTGCAGTCGCCACTGATCGCGATCCTCTTGGCGTACGGCCGGCTCACCTTCGTGCTGATCCCGCTATCGAGCTTGAGCGCCGCGACGTTCCGCCCGCCCGGACTGCTGCAGGCGCCGGTCGAGGTGACCCACCCGCCGGTCCGCGTGCAGTTCATGAGACCGAGGTAGTAGGTTTCGACCGCGCCCCAGCTCCCACTCCCGACTGCGCTCCCGCCGGAGCTCGGGGCGCTGCTCGCGGGGCGCGCGGGCGCGGGGCGCGCGGGCGCGACGACAACGGCCTTCGGCTTCGGCGGGGCCGCCGCCGAGACTGTCTGGAACGTGCCGTGAGCGAGCAGGCCGAGATGGACCCCGTTTACGCTCGTCGCGCCGAGCCCGACGTCCATCGCGATGGTGGCGCCGCCCTGTAGCGCCACCGGCGGTGTGAAGATGAGGACCGTATCGGTTTCGGCCCACCGGACCGTGCCGACGATTCGCTTTCCGGCGGCGGTCACGCTGAAGGCCTTGGCCGTGCTCGACCGGTCCATCGCCTCGGTGAACCGGACCGAGATCGCACTGCCGTTGGGCACGGCGAGGGTGCCCGCCTGCGGCCTGAAGCGAACGACCGCCGGCTCCTGCGTCGTGCGAACCGCGAGCGAGACCGAGTCGAGTGTCAGGCCGTCGAGATCGCGGACGCCGGAGACGACCAGCCGGTACGCGACGTCGGGGAGCAGCGGCGCCGACGGAACGAAGCGATATTCCTTCGGACCTCTTGGCGCATCGCTCGACTCGACCGTGCCGGGCGTTGCGGGTTCGAGCCGGATCCCCGCCGTGACGGAAGTCGAGTCAACCGGTGTCGCGAAGGAGACGAGGAATGAGGTCGAGATGGCGACCCGCCCGCCCCGCGGCTCGGTGGCGGAGACATCGACGGTGGAGAGGCGGCGGGTCAGGAAGGCCGCGCGAGCCGGACTGGTCAGTGGCTGGCCAGACCGTGCGAGAGCCCCGGCCTGGACCGTAACCGTGTGGAACGTGCCGACAGCCCAGCGCGCCTTCGGCCGCACTGTCAGGACCGTGCCCGAAGGGTCCCACGCGAGAGTGACGAGGGTCGGCGGCTGGACCGTGAGCGACGCCGCAACCGATCGTGAATCCATCGGTGTGGTGAACTCGATGGTGACCGGATCCGTCAGCCCACGATCGGTCGAGAAGGTCGTCGTGAAGGCGGTCTGCGCGAGGGGGAGAATCGGATTGACCGGCGTCGCCAAGGTCGTCGAGGGGCGTCCTGCCCCGGTCACTCCGATGCCGAGCACGAGCGCCAGACCGAGGGCGAGGCTGGCCCGGGCGACAATCGATCGTCGCAACACTTCGCCAACGTAGATCGCGGCGAGGACGGGGACGGCCAGCAGCGCAATGGCGGCCTGACGCAATAGACGCTCCTGCTCGTGGCCTGGGGTTCCAGCGAGGGGGCTGCGGCCGCCTGACTGGCGGGCGGCCTCGGCGAGGATAGCATCGCCCGGACGACCCGGGCAAACGGGGACGAGCTGCGCGGACCAACCGCGGGGCCGTCAACGCGCGGGCGGCGGCGGTCTCCGGGTCGCGCGAGGTCGCTGGCCCGTCGGGGCCCGATCGCCCGTCACGAGGCCGGCAGACGGCCGGAATCGCCCGTGCGCGCCGACCGCCAAATCGCGTCGCTCGAGCAGGGTCAGACCGGCGAGGACGCTCGCCACCGGCCAGCCCGTCGCGGCCACGAGCTCGTCGACGGTCGAGCGGCCCTTGAGCAGCTCGCGACCGAGTCGGCCCGCCGCATCCCCGACGTCCGCGAGCGAGGCCGCCGCCCGGGCGGTGACTCTCGGTGCGGCGAGATGATCGGCCAGGCCGAGATCGTCGATCAGCTGTGGGATCCCGGCGACGATCCGGGTCGCCTCGGGGAACTCGCGCAGGAACGCCAGGCAGCCGGCCGAGGCCGGCGCATCGATCCCGCCCGGGACGAGGAAGCAGTCCCGCCCCTGCTCGAGTGCCCACGACGCGGTGATGAGCGCGCCGCTCCGGGCGGGTGCCTCGACGACAACCGTGGCATCGGCCAGACCGCTGATCACCCGGTTTCGCCTCGGGAATGTTCCGCGGCTCGGTCCGACGTCGGGGCCGAGCTCGGAGACGACCGCGCCGCCGGCTGCGACGATCGAGGCCGCGAGGCGGCTGTGGGCGCGAGGGTGGAGGACGGCATGACCTGAGCCGATGACCGCGACCGTCGTCCCACCGGCGTGGATCGTGGCGGCGTGGGCGGCTCCATCGATCCCCACGGCGAGTCCGGAGACCACCGTCGACCCGACGGCGGCCAGGTTGGCGGCGATTCTTGCTGCGACCGCCCGGCCAGCGTCGGTCGGCCGTCGCGTGCCCACGACCGCGATTGCGGACCGGGCGCCCATCGCGGCCGGATCGCCGAGGACGTAGAGGACGTGTGGCGGCATCTCGATCGCGGCCAGGCGCAGCGGATAGGCCGGATCCTCGATCGTCACGACCTTGAGACCGAGCTCGTGGATCCGGGCGACCGTCGCGCCGGCCGCCTGCGCGGCGCTGGCGATCCCCTCGGCGACCGCGATCGTGATCGGCGCGGACCCTCCCTCCTCCATCACCGAGGCCCCGGAGAGGTCGACGACCGCGGCAATGCGTCCGGGACCGCCCGACGATGCGGCCTCGCGGAGGATGGCCACGCCGCTGCCGTAGCGCGCGAGCAACGAACCGAACCCGACCGGACCGAGCCCCCGGACACCGGCAAGGACCGCCCATGCCTCGCATTCCTGCGATCGAACGGCTGGACGATCCGGGAGCGCGTGCTCGTCCCCGCGAGCGGCAGGCGCACTCGCGGTCGCGGCCGTCGCCCCCGACCTCCCGACGCCGAGCACGTCAGATCGCCTCGGCGGCGGCCAGCCGCATGTCAGCCGGCCTGAACCATGCCGATTCATCGAGGTGCGAATCTTCGACATCTGTCGCTCCCGCGAGATCGGCGATCGTGCGCGCGACCCGCAGGAGCCGCTCCGTGCCACGACCGCTCGCGCGCTCGAGCTCGGCGAGTTCGACGACGCGGCGCTCCCCTGCCCGACTCAAATGGCAGGCGTTGCGCAGCGATCGACCGGTCAGGCGTCCGTTGAGGAGCCCGTTCGATCGCGTCATCGCCAGTGCCCGCGCCGCGGCGATTCGCGGCGCAACGATCGCCGAGCCCTCCGGATCCGGCCCGCGGACCAGGGCGACCGGCGCCACGCGCGGCATGGCGATCCACAGGTCGATGCGATCGCGCAGCGGGCCGGAGACGCGTCGCTGATACCGGTCCGGGACGAGCGGTGGGCAGCCGCACGCGCGATCCGAGCTCCCCGCGAAGCCGCACGGGCACGGGTTCATCGCCGCGACGAGCTGGAAACGAGCCGGAAAGGTCATGGCTCGGCCGGCACGCGAGACGGCGACCCGACCCTCCTCCATCGGTTGGCGAAGCGCCTCGAGGACGTCGCGGCCGAATTCCGGGAGCTCGTCGAGAAATAACACTCCCTGGTCAGCTCTTGTGATCTCGCCGGGCGACAGGTTGGGCCCACCGCCGACCATTCCGGCGTACGAGGTCGTGTGGTGTGGCGAGCGAAACGGCGGGCGACGGCGGAGGGCACCGATCGGTCCCTCACCGGCCGCCGAGGCGACGACCGTGGCCGCGAGAGCTGCGGCGTCGTCGAGCGGCGGCAGGAGCCCGGGGATCGTCCGGGCCAGCAGCGTCTTGCCCGATCCCGGCGGGCCGATGAGCAGGAGCCCATGGCCACCCGCCAATGCTATCTCGAGCCCACGCCGGGCCTCCGACTGGCCGCGAACATCGCCGAGGTCCGTCATCGACGAAACCGCGGGCGCAATCTGCGGGCCTTCGCTCCGTTCGTGCCGGCTCGATCGCCCACCATCGACCAGCTCAATCCGTCGCGGCGCCGGCCCGCTTCCACGGCCACGGCGCGCCCGAACGATCCCGACGGCCTCGGCGAGCGTCTCGACGCCGGTGGTCTCCACGCCATCGACCAGCCGCGCCTCATCGAGCGCCGCGGCCGCGACTACGACTCGGCGCACGCCCCGACGAGCAAGGGCGGCCACCATCGGCAACATCCCCGGTACGGCGCGCACCTCACCGCCGAGTGACAGCTCCCCGATGAACGCCACGCGACCGGGCGCGGCAGTCACCTGTTCCGAGCCGAGGAGGATCCCGAGAGCCATCGCGAGATCGAGCGACGCGCCAGCCTTCCGCTGGTCCGCGGGCGCGAGGTTGACGGTGATCCGCCGCGGAGGATGGACGAACCCGGCATTGCGCAGCGCACCGCGGACGCGCTCGCGCGCCTCCTGGAGCGCCGCATCCGCCAGACCTACGATCGTGAACCCCGGCAGCCCGGGCGCGACATCGACCTCGACCCGGATGAACCGGCCGTCGAGGCCGTTGAGCGTTGCGGACGGGACGATGGCCAGCACGCCCCGAACCCTATCGGAGGCCGATCACCTGCCGGTCAACCGGCGCTCACCCCGGACGTACCGCGGGAGGAACAGATCAGCGCGCCGGGACGGTCGCGGCGGCGGAAACCGGCTTGTCGACGGCGCGCGCGAAATGGAGGAGCGAGGCCCCAAGCGCGGAATCGGCCTTGGTGAACATGAACGGGGACCCCGAGTTAAGGGCGCTGATCGCGCCGCGGTACTCGTTCACGATCTGGTGCTCGATCGTCCGCTTGAGTGCACCCTCGGCATTCTTGACGTTGATCCCCGTGAACGCGTTCGAGCGATTGAGGACGAGCTGCACCTTCTCGGCCGGGTAGCCGAGGTGATCCATCGTCTCGATGATCAGGCGCACGTTCTTGAGGCATGACAGGTCGGCGGTCATCACCACGAAGACCGTCTCGGCCGCTTCGAAGACGCCGAGATTGACGTCGTCGAGCCGCTTGTCGATGTCGATCAGCGTGTAGTCGTAGATCCCGGTGAGCTGCTCGGCGATGAACGGCAGGTGCTCCGGACGAACCAGCTCCGCGGTCTCGGGCGAGGGCGGCGCGAGCAGGAGATCGATCCCCGAGTCGTGCTTGACCATGACCTGCTTGATCAGATCGGCATCGATCGACGGTGCGGTGACGACGTCGACGATGCTCTTGCGATCGAGCCCGAGGTCGAGGAAGACGCGGTGGTCGCCGAACTGCAGGTTGCCGTCGACCAGGGCGACCTTGCGCCCGAGCTCGCGATGGAGCGCGATCGCGGCGTTGATCGCGATCGTGGTCGTACCGACGCCACCCTTCGCGCCGTAGAAGGCGAGGACGCGACCGAGCGGCGGCCGGGCGAGCAGCGATTCCCTCGGCGCGAAACGAGCCAGCAGGCTCTTGATCCGCGCGAGCAGCTCGGCGGGGTGGAACGGCTTGATCAGGTAGTCGTCGGCGCCGGCGCGCAGCCCGCGGACCTTCTGCTCGACCTCGCGCTCGGCGGTGAGCATGATGATCGGGACGTGCCTGGCGCTCCCCTCCTCCGTCCGAATCTTCGTCGCCACCTGGTAGCCGTCGAGCTTCGGCAGCATGACGTCCAGGAGGATGAGATCGGGGGCCTCCGCTCCCCACAGGCGGAACCCTTCTGCGCCATCGGACGCGATGACGACGTCATAGCCCTCCTGCTTGAGGGTGTACTGCAGGAGTCGCTGTACGTTCGGGTCGTCGTCGACGACGAGGATCTTGGCCGCCATCAGTCCTCCAACTGGCTCACCGGTCGGGCCCATCAGTCTGGGTTGGCAGGTCTGGGGATCCCGCTTCCGGCGCGCCGATTATAGGACCGCTCCCGCGAGCCGACGCATAGGCGCCCCGCAGGTGATCCGTCACGCGCGATTCGTACGCGGCCGGGTCCGTGGCATGCGCGCGACCGTGCTCGGCGCCGGGCACGATCCAGTGCGTCGTGCCGGCGGGCGCCACCGCTGCGAGCCGGCGCGCGTCGTCGAGCGGAACCGTCGAGTCCGCGTCCCCCGAGACCAGCAGGATCGGCATCCCTTCGAGCAGGCCGATCATCCGCCCCGGCTCGGTGTCGCGCGGGTCGCCGCCGAGGCGGCGGGCCGCGGCATCGAGCAGCTGGCCGGCGACGAACCGAGCGCCCGGCACGCCGATCCGCGAGGCGATCGGCACGGTCAGCTCCGGCGCGACCGCATCCCCGACGATGGCCACGATCCGCGGCCGCCGCGGCGGCAAGACGTGGGCCGGGGCATCCGGCTCGCCATCGGCGCTTGTGAGCGAGCCGTCGCCCAGGATCGCGACCGCGGCGATCGCCGTCACCCCGCCCATCGACATCCCGACGATTGCGACCCGCTCGATCCCGCGCTCGCCGAGCCACGCCAGCGCGCCGGCCACATCCTCGACTTCGAGGTACCCGAACGTTGTCGGGGCCGCATCCGATCCGCCGTGGCCCCGCGAGTCGAGCCCGAGGACCCCCGCGGTCCGCCTGAGGAACGGGCCGTATTCGACGAGGCCCGGAGTGCTCGATCCCGACCAGCCGTGAAGTAGCAGGATCGCCTCGTGGGCGTCGGGTCGCCACGCCTTCGGTTCGGCCGAGGGGTCGGCCGGCGCTTCCATCGTGGCTGCCGCCGGGAGCCATCGTGCCGTCAGCTGCAGACCGTCGCGCGAGCGGAGGCGGACGACCTCGCCGCCGAGCGCATCGACCGCCCCGCCGAGCTCGGCTTCATCCGGCGTCGTCCGTGGCGCAGCGATCAGCCGCTCGCCGCCGCGCCGGACCACCGCCCGCAATGTCACGACGGAGACGCCGGCACCCAGCCCGGCGGCGACCACCTTTCGGATCACGGTCGCGGCGCCGCCACGGCAGCGGCCTCGAGGAAGTCAAAGACCATCCGGCTCCAGGTTTCGAGCCGATCGGCGACCGCGGCCACACCATCCGGCTCGACGAACGTGCCGGACAGCTTCTCGGTTTCACGGACAGCCACCGGACGACCAGCGGCATCGGCGACGTAGACCGCGCCGAGATGGACGGCCCCAACCTCGGTCGTGTCGTCGTTGAGCAGTGCGACGAGCCGGAAGGCCGGGACAAAGTCGGCGGCAAGCTCCTCGGTCCACTCGCGCCGAAGCCCGCCGAGGAGCCCGCCATCGCCGGGGTTGAGATGGCCCCCCACACCGATCGAGTAGCGGTCGTGGAGTCGCGCGTCGCCGCCGGCCGTCGTCCGCCGCATGAGGAAATAACGATCGCGGTCGCGCAGGACGAGGTAGGGAATGACCTGCTTGAACATCGGGTCCGTCTCCATCAAGGCACGCGGCTCGTAGCGTCCGTCGCGCTCGAGCGCCGCCACGAATGCCTCGAGGTCCTCGGTCCGGATCCCGTGCCAGCCGGCCTCATCGACTACCGCGGAGCGCGGGACGACGTAGACCTGCTCGCCGGTCATCCGGGATCCTCCAGGATCGTTCGGGCGCCCTCGAGACGCGCGGCGAGCGCGGCCTCGTCGGGACCGCCGCGCCGCTCGAGATCGCCGAGCCAGCCGTCGAGGACCGTCCGGAAAGCCCGCAGTCGCCCCACGACGGCTGGCGTGTTCGTCATGAGGATCGCGGCCCCCATCGCGGCATCGCCGCGAGCGACCCGCGTGGCGTCACGCCAGCCACCGGCCGCGAGGGCCGCGGCATCGGGCCAGTCGGCCGTCCCGGCAACCGCCTCGGCGAGCGCCGCCGCGACGACCAGCGGGAGGTGGCTGATCGCGGCGACGGCCCGGTCGTGCTCCCTTGCGTCCATCAGCACAACGCGCGCCCGGCAGGCGATCGCGAGGGACGACACCCGGGCGACGTCCGTCTCGCTTGCGAGTGCCCCGGGCACCACGACCCAGGGCCGGTCGACGAAGAGGTCCGGGTCGGACGATCCATAGCCGGCGGTCTCGCGCCCGGCCATCGGGTGACCACCGACGTACCAGAGTCCCGCGGCGTCGGCACGAGCGACCAGGAGCCCCTTGGTGCTCGCGACGTCCGTGATCACGGCGTCGGCGGCCAGGAGATTCCGCCATGGGCCTGCAAGCCGGTCGAGATCGGTGAGGCAGGCGGTCGCGGGACCGGCGAGCACCACGAGATCGGCTCCGCGCAAGACCGCCTCCGGTGACGCTGCAGCACGATCGATGACGCCGTCGGAGAGCGCCTGTCTGGGGCCGTCGCCCGATGGCGACCACGCCGCCATCTTCCAGCGGCGCGCGGCTGGGTTCGAGCGGACGGCGCGCGCGACGGAGCCGCCGATCAGCCCGAACCCAATGAACGCTACCTGCATCAGTGGGAGTATCGCAGCCCGGCCGGGGGTGGTGCGTCGCCGCGCCGATTCAGTCGCGCCAGCCGCCCGAATCCGTGGAGTTCGCCGGCGGCTTGGCAGTGCCGCCACCGCGGCGTCGCTTTGAGCGCCGATCGGCCCGGCGGCGCTCGCCCTCCTCCGCCGTGGACGCCTCGACATCGCCTGGCATCGATTCCAGATCAGCGCTCGACGACGGATCGGAGGCAGGCTTCGGCTTGGCGTTCGTCTTCGCGTTCGTCTTCGCGTTCGCCTTTGGCTTCGGCGTGGATTTCGGGGGACCCGGATCGCGCGACGGGTTGATGCGTCGGTGAGTCACGCGGCGTTCGGCGGCTCGGCGATCCTCATGCAGAAACGCACCACAGCGCGGACATCGGCGCTCTTCGGCAAAGAGCGCTTCGAGCGGCGCAACGGTGTAGATCTGACGACCGCACGTGCGGCAGGACAGCTTGGGCATCTGCGTGCGACTCTGGTCAGACCTGTGGCAGGCTGGCCAGCGCGGCCTCGACCCGCTCGAGGGGGTACTCATAGTCCTCGAGCGTCCCGTCCAGGTAGCGCTCGTAGGCGGACAGGTCGAAATGGCCGTGTCCACACAGGTTGAACAGGATCACCCGGGCCTCGCCGGCCTCTCTTGCGGCGAGCGCCTCGTCGATGGCGACCCGGATCGCGTGGGTTGGTTCGGGCGCCGGCAGGATCCCCTCGGCACGTGCGAACTGGACCCCGGCTTCGAAGCTGGAGCGTTGGTGGACGCTGCGCGCCTCGATGAGATCGTGCTCCTTGAGGAGGCTGACCAGCGGCGCCATCCCGTGGTATCGCAACCCACCCGCATGGATCGGCTCCGGGATGAAGTCGGAGCCGAGGGTGTGCATCTTGACCAGCGGGGTCAACCGGCCGGTGTCGCCGAAGTCGTACGCGTAGACACCCCGGGTGAGGCTTGGTGCCGCCTCAGGCTCGGCGGCGATGACCCGGTGCTTCGCCCCTTCGCGGAAGTTCCGGCCGAGGAATGGGAAGGTCAGCCCGGCGAAGTTCGAGCCGCCGCCGGTGCAGGCGATGATGACGTCGGGCGATTCGCCTGCCATCCCCATCTGCTCCATCGCCTCCTGGCCGATGATCGTCTGATGGAGGAGGACATGGTTGAGCACGGAGCCGAGCGCGTACTTCGTGTCGTCCCTGGTGGCTGCGTCCTCGACCGCTTCGCTGATCGCGATCCCGAGCGAGCCAGGGCTGTCCGGCGTCGCGCCCAGGACCGATCGACCGTAGTTCGTCGTCAATGACGGGCTGGCGACGACCTCCGCGCCATAGGTCTCCATGAGGATCCGACGGTACGGCTTCTGGTCGTAGCTGGCACGAACCATGTAGACCTTGACCTCGAGGCCGAACAGGGCGCCCGCGAAGGCTAGAGCGCTCCCCCATTGGCCTGCGCCCGTCTCGGTCGCGAGGCGCTTGACGCCCTCCTGCTGGTTGTAGAAGGCCTGCGGGATCGCGGTGTTCGGCTTGTGGCTGCCGGCCGGGCTGCCGCCCTCGTACTTGTAGTAGATGTGCGCCGGGGTATCGAGGACGCGCTCGAGACGGTGCGCGCGGTAGAGCGGGCTCGGCCGATAGAGCCGGTAGGCGTCGCGGACCGGCTCCGGGATCTCGATCTCGCGCGCGGTGGAGACTTCCTGTCCGATGAGCGCCATCGGAAAGAGCGGCGCGAGGTCGGCTGGGCCGATCGGCTGGCCAGTGCCCGGGTGGAGGGGCGGCGGGGGCGCAACCGGGAGGTCGGCGGCGATGTTGTACCAGGCCCGCGGGATGCGCGACTCATCGAGGATGAACTTCGTCTGCCGAGGATCCGACGGCGCCATGTTCGACCACCCTCCTGCTGCTCGTGATGACGCCCGTCCACCGACGCGTGTGCAGGAGCCTAGCGCGAGCGGCGGATGCGGCGCAATCGTCGACACGTGCGGTGGTGCCGGCGCGGCGAGTCGACCGTGGTCGCGGCGCCCTGGACGCCCCAATGATTCCCGTGGCCCTTCGGCTTCGGCTGGTGAATCTTCTTGTGGATGTGGCCCTTGGCCTTGCCTTCCTTGCCGGGATGGCCGCCGCCGGCGACATCGGGCGTCACCACAACCGGCGGTGTCGAGGCCGGCGTCG
>JBDTNS010000032.1:0-12698 GCA_039933675.1 Chloroflexota bacterium | reverse complement strand
GCCGCCAGCCAGGAGATGCAGGAACGGGCGGCCAACCTCGGCTACGATTGGCCGTCGATTGACGGCGTCCTGGACAAGGTCGCCGAGGAGGCCGAGGAGCTGCGCCAGGCGGCCTCGGACGCGGAGCGCGCCGAGGAATTCGGGGACCTGCTGTTCGTGCTCGCCAACGTCGGTCGCCGGCGCGGGATCGAGGCCGAGGCGGCGGTCCGGGCTGCCAATGCGAAATTCAGGCGCCGCTTCGCGAGCGTCGAGCGTGGTGCGGCCGCCCAGGGGGTCGCCCTCCGCGATCTCGACTTTGCCGCGCTCGATGTGCTGTGGGAAGCCGCCAAGGCTGAGGAGAAGCTGTCATGACCATCGGCAACCAACCGGCGACCGTCCGAGCCGACGGACGTGGATCGAACGACCTGCGCCCGGTTCGCTTCGAGCTGGGCGTCCAGAAATGGGCGGAAGGGTCGTGCCGGATCAGCGTCGGCGACACGGTCGTGTTGTGCGCTGCCACGATCGTCGATCGCGTCCCGCCCCACCTTCGCGGGAAGGGGACCGGCTGGGTGACCGCGGAGTACTCGATGCTGCCGCGGGCGACCGCGGAACGGACCGACCGCGAATCGGTCAAGGGTCGGATCGGCGGTCGGACCCACGAGATCCAACGCCTCATCGGGCGTTCGTTGCGTGGCGTCGTCGACCTGACGCGGCTCGGTGAGCGGTCGATCACGGTCGACTGCGACGTCCTCCAGGCCGATGGCGGGACCCGGACTGCCTCGATCACCGGTGGCTACGTCGCCCTTGCCGCAGCGCTCATCACGTACGGGATGGAGCGCCACCTGACCGCCAAGGTCGCCGCGGTCTCGGTTGGGATCGTCAAGGGCGCGCCGCTCCTCGATCTCGACTACAGCGAGGACTCGCACGCGGACGTCGACTTCAACGTCGTCGGTACCGACGCGGGTGCCTACGTCGAGCTGCAGGGAACGGCCGAGGGCGTGCCGTTCGACCGTGCCGCGGCGAACGGCCTGCTCGACCTGGCCGATGCCGGGCTGGCGCAGCTGTTCGAGGCACAGGCCGTCGTCCTCGCCACCATCCGGCGGTGATCGACCGTCGCCTCCTCGTGGCCACGCGATCGGCGCACAAGCTCCGCGAGCTGCGCGAGCTCCTCGCTCTCGACAACGCCGAGCTGGTCACGCTCGACGACCTCGGTATCGAGGGCGAAGCCATCGAGGACGGCGAGGCGTTCGAGACGAATGCCGCGATCAAGGCGCGGTTCGGCCTGCGGGCCAGCGGGCTGCCGACGCTGGCCGACGATTCGGGGATCGAAGTGGACGCGCTTGGCGGTGCGCCGGGCGTCCGGACGCGGCGCTACGCCGGCGAAGACGCGACCGACGACACGAACAACCGCAAGCTCCTCGACGCGCTGCGCGGGCTCCCGGCGGCGCAGCGTGGGGCGCGCTATGTGTGCGTCCTCGCGCTGGCACTCCCCGGTGCCGCTGGTCCGCGCGGCGGCGTGACGGTCACCACGGTTCGCGGAACGTGCCGCGGCCGGATCGCCACCGAGCCGCACGGCAACGGAGGCTTCGGTTACGACCCGATTTTCGAGCCCGAATCGGAGCCGCCCGGTGGTCGTACGCTCGGGCTCTGGACACCGGCCGAGAAGAACGCGATCTCGCATCGGGCTCGCGCCGCGCGCCGGATGGCCCCCAGGCTCGCCGGACTCGGGTTCTGAGACGGTTCGGGTGCGTCGGATCTGCGTGTTCTGCGGCGCGAGCCCGGGCGGGTGGCCCGGCTATCTCGCACTTGCTCGGGCAGCAGGCGGCGGGCTCGCGGCGCGCGGGATCTGCGTCGTCTACGGCGGCAGCCGGATCGGGATGATGGGCGCGCTCGCGGACGCCGCGCTGGCGGTCGGCGGCGAGGTCATCGGGGTCATCCCGCGGACGCTCGTCGATCGCGAGCTGGCGCACCCGGGTCTCACGGAGATGCGCGTCGTCGAGACGCTCCACGAGCGCAAGGCCGAGATGGCGGCACTGGCCGACGGCTTCATCGCCCTCCCGGGCGGCCTCGGGACGCTCGAGGAGCTCGCCGAGGTGGCGTCGTGGGCGCAGCTCGGTCTCCACGCCAAGCCGATCGGTTTGCTCGGTCTCGACGGCTACTGGGATGCACTGTTGTCGTGGCTCGACCACGCCGTGGCGGAAGGGTTCCTCGCTCCTCAGAACCGTGGCCTCGTCGCGCTCGACCCGGATCTCGACAGCCTGCTGGCGCGCTTCGAGGCCGCCGGGGTCGGCTAGCCGACTCGACCCGCGCGCCGCGCTCAAGTGCGCCCCAACCGGGCATAGAGGTCACCCGCCGGGAGTTGGACTCGCCTTCGGGGCCTTCGACGGGTTCGGGGTCGGCCATGGCACCGGCGGCGTCCCGGGCGCGGAGAAAAGCTTGGCCGCAACCGCGCGGATCGCGGCCAGGTTCGGGACGAGCGACGCCCCGAACCGCGTATTGGCCGACGACACGAGCGGGTGCCCGATGACGACCCGCACGACATCGCCGGAACCGACCTCGTCGACGATTGCGGCGAGCTCGGGAAGACGCGACGTCGGGACATCGGTGCGGATCGTGTTCGCGACGGCATCGAGGAGCGTTGGGAGCTGCCAGAACAGGCCGCCCCCGGAGGTGACCCGGTTGCGCAACGCGACGATCACGTCCTGCTGGCGCGCCGCGCGGGTGAAGTCGGTCTCGCCGGCTCCCTTTCGGATCCGGGCGTAGGCGAGCGCTTCGGGGCCGGTCAGGTGATGGCGCCCCGCGGTCAGGTGGAAGCCGGTCGTCGCCAGGCCGTAGCCGTCGTACCGCCGCGCGTTCAGCTGCCGCGCGACGTCGACGTCGACGCCGCCGACGGCATCGACCATCGCGATGAAGCCGATGAAGTCGATCCGCGCGTAGTAGTGGATCGGGATGCCGAGCAGCGCGCCGACTGCGTCCTCGAGCGCCCGCGTCCCGCCTTTGGGGAATGTCTTGGGATTGCGGTCCGCGAAAGAGAGAAGCGAGTTCACCTTCGGCCCGTAGACGTCGCCGTTCCCGAGCGGGACCCCGATCATGTCGCGTGGCAGGGAGACCATCGAGACCGTCTTCCCGACCGGTTCGAGCGAGGCGACGATCATCGTGTCGGTCAGCGTCTCCGTGCGGTCCGGCGTCTTGTCGACACCGACGAGCAGGACGTTGATCCGCTCGCCGTCCTTCGGGACCGGCCCGGTCGGCACGCCACCGGCGTCGGCGGCGCTGGTCTGGAAGATGCGCTCGAACGTGTCTCCGAGCAGCGTTCCGTAGCGCCAGACGACGAGGTGCGGCAGGACCACCAGGATCGCGATGACGGTGATTCCCGCTATCCCCAGTCGCCCTGTCGGGCCCTGCCGGCTCGGTTCCAGAAACGCCTGGCCGGCTGCCAGCAGCCGCCACGCGAGCACGACGGCATTGAGGACCAGCAGCGTCCCGAGGATCTGCGGCGAGACGACCCAGGCGATGAGCCTCGCCGGCGACTGGGTCAGGAGGAGGACGACCGCAAGCGCGACGAGGGCGAGCGACGGGACGAGGAAGAGCGCCCCGAGCCGCGGGCGTCGATTGAAGAGCTGGCCGAGGCCCGGAACGATGCCCGACAGACCTGCTGCGGCGAGACGGCGGCGATCGATCGACCCGGTGTCGGGCCGGATCCGGATGGCGTGCGCGCGGTCCTCCAGGGCGTCGACTCCTCGTGCGTATACAACGAGCGGCTGTCGCGGCGGTGCGCTGGTCGTGGCCGAGTCTACCCGGGTCAGGCGGACGGCATGATCGCGACCTGGTTCGGAGATGGATCCGGACATGGAGACGCCGGGCGATCGATCAGCCTGCCTTGATCACCCGGCGTCTGGATCTGTGACGGGCCGACCCGGGCGTGCGTGACGCCCGAGTCGGCCCTGCTGGTCGTCTTGCCGCCAGATCGAATCCGGCGGCGTTCGGTCAGGGAATCTCGATGAAAGACCCCGTGGGAGTCCCCAGGCCGGTCACGTCGTCATATCCGGCGACGGTGTGGATCGTCCCTGTCTGGTTCATCTTGCGAAGGGTGTATCTGTACCCGTTGGTCGCGTCCACACCGTTCACAAAGTCGGATCGCACGACGGCTACCGGGGAAGCCGGATTGACGATGTCGTGATAGGCCGAGGTTCCGGCGGCGTAGAGCGCCGGATTCGCGAACCCGTGGTGATGACCGGCCCGCTGGTCGGCGAGCGCCATGATCCCGGCGATGATCGGCGATGAGAGGCTCGTCCCGCCGATGCGGTACTCGCTATAGCGCGTCGTTCCGTCCGGGAAGGTCTGCGTCTGACCAACGAGCATCCCGGTGTTCGGATCGCCGATCGCACTGACGTCCGGGACAGCGCGGCCCTTGAATGAGCCGCACAGACGACCCGAATGGGTGCTGATCGCCGAAGGCACGACCCCTGCCTGATAGCCCGGTTGGGCGAAGAGGCAGCTGGCGCCGCCGCCGGCGGCGTAGAGGAACGTGTCCGTGGAGTGGTCCCACGCAGTCGCTGCCGAATTGAGATTTGTGCGGATCGTGCCCCAGCCGGTCTCGAACAGGTAGTCGTTCGAGGCGCCGACCGCGAGACTCGTCCCACCGACGGCGGTGACCCACGGGCTCGACGCCGGCCAGTCGACGGTGCGGTAGCCGACGTTGTCGATCTCATCGCCGCTGTCGCCGGACGAAAAGTACACGCCGATTCCTTCGATGGCGGCCTGGATGAACGTGTCGTTGTACGGCTTGACGTAGCCCTTTGGCAGGAACTCGGTCGAGAAGCCGTAGCTGTTCGTGACGATCTGGGCGAGCCCGCGATCGACGACATGGTTCAGTGCCGCGTCGAGGTCCTGGTAGTTGTTCGGGGCGCCGACGTAGACGATTTTCGCGCCAGGCGCCATGGAGTGAACGGCCTCGATGTCTAGCGTCTGTTCGCCCGACCAGCCCTCGGGATCCTGCCTCGGGTTCTGCGGTCGCTTGAAGGTGCCGGGGGCCACGACCTGGCTGAACTGGCCGCCCGTGAAGGCAGGCACGCCGTGGCGGGTGCTGTAGGTGTTGACGTCATTGACGATCGTCGGTGAGGCGTATGCATCGATGACCGCGACCGTCTGACCGTGGCCGTCGTTTCCGCTCGCGATCGCGCTCGCGACACCGTAGGCGCCCTGCAGCTGTGGCGGGGTGTAGCCGCACGGGGCGTACGGGATCGGTCCGTTGCCATCGGTCGGGAGGGTCGTCCCGGTCGGCGTCAGTGTCGTGGCCGTCGTCTTCTCGGCCCAGTAGGTCGAGCACGGCGGGGCGTTGACGAACGCGGAGGGCGGGTTGCTGTCGGCTGACACGCGGTTGGTGTGGACGAAGCGGTAGCTCTGGTCGAGGCCCAGGACGGCCGTCACTGAAGCGGCCAGCGTCGCCGGGACGCTGAGCGCACGAGCCGGAGCGCGGACGGTCTTGCCATCGACCGAGTAGTCGTTGAAGGTAGTCGCAAAGGCCGTCGCCGCCTGGGCGAGCGTGCCCTCGGCAGCGACGTAGTGATTGTTGGTCGGCGTGTAGTCGACGGTGAAGCCCTGGCCGCGGAGCCAGTTCTGGACCGCGGTGATCTGCGCCTGGGTGGGCGCGAACTCCTTTCGGAATTGGGCGGGCGTCAGGTATTTGTCGTACTTCGCGCTGTGCGGATCGGAGACCGCGCGAGCGAGCGCTTCGGCACCGGCCTGGTCACGCCAGCCGAGATAGACCCGGAACCCGACGGTCGCGCCCGTGGCGCTGGCATGCTTGAGGTTCCCCGTTGTCGCCCACGATGGGACGCTTCCAGCGAGGGCCGCACGGCCCGTCGCGGCGCTCGTGGCGCTACCGAGGGAAGCGACGAGCAAGAGGCCGGCCGCGCCTCCAATGAGCAGTCTGCTTCGGATGCGTTTCACGCGATGCATTCCTCCCAGATCGTTCCGGCGAAGTCCCCCGCGGGGCCGGTACCCTTGGATGAGCGACTGTAGTCCGAATGTCCAAACTGGGCACGCCGCGACGCACTTATCGGTGCGTTCGAGCACCATCGCGTGGGATACGATGGAAGCCCAACGCTGGGAGTTCATGAACGACCGAACCCTCCGTAACGTCGTGGCCGGACTCGGCGCGCTCCTCGTGGTGGTCGTTGCCATCACGCTCCTCGTTATCGTCGGCCGCAACGGATCGGGCGCGCCTTCGCCGAGCCCATCCCTCCCGCTACCCACTGCGTTGAGCAGTCCCGCCGCGACCGCGAGCGCGAGCGCGAGTCCTGGCGCCAGCACCTCCGCGGCCCCGACTGACAGCGCCGCGCCGTCGATATCCGTCTCGGCATCGGCCACGACGAGCGCCGCGCCATCGTCATCAGCATTGCCCCCCGGCGTCACGAGCATGACCTTCGTCGGCCTCAAGCTCGACGCAACGACCGATCCCGCCGCACAGCAACGGGTCGTCACGTTTGCGAGCGACGGCCCAGGCACGATCACCGCGAAGCTCGCGTCGAAGACGCCCCAGGGCACGACCCACATGTGCCTGCTGCTCGGCAGCAAGCAGATCGGCTGCAAGGACTGGGCGTCCGGCACGTTCACCGGCAAGACAAGCCAGGCCCACGCGACGTGGCAGGTGACCCTCGTCGGCAACGCGATCGAGACGCCAACCGTCGACCTGACGCTGACCTTCCAGTCGCTCGCGCCCGCGGTCAAGATCGAGCACGCCCGGTTCGACGGGACCGCGTTCCCCGACACGAACGGAATCCAGGCACGATTCACGGCCGCGGCATCAGGGAATGCCCGGCTTGTCGCCAATTGGGGCGGCCACCCATTCGCCTACGAGATCGATCTCTTCGACGAGACCGCCGGAACGGGCGACGCGACGCTCGCGAACCAGGGTCCCTCGACGAACGTCGATCAGGCCCTGCCAGTGGCCCCGGGCACGTGGCGGATGGTCCTCCAGAATATCGAGGACGGGTTCGGGGTGACTGACATGACCGCCACGATCAGCTGGCCGTAAGCCGAGCCAGACCCGCCGCCCGCTCTTCCAGGTCGTTTCTGGGGCCTTGATGCACCAACATCAGGACTGACATGGGACTTTCGTACTGTCCGAGGGGTATCCTCGCGGCGGACTGATCTCATCCGCCGCATGTCGCAAGTCCGGGGGGATGCCGTCGTGTCGCTACTCCAACGGGTCGAGCGGGCGCAACAGGCCGCCGGCGCCACAAAACCCGCTGAACCCGAACCGCCCGCGCCCGCGGAGCCATTGAGCCCCGACCGGGTCGCCGCTCGTAAGGGATTGCTCCACGACATCAGGCTTCGTCTCCAGGACGAGGTCATGGGCGCCTTCGATTCGCTGCTCGACGACAGCGCTGCGAGCTCCCTTCGGACCAAGGTCGAGGTGATCGTCGATCGCACTATCAGCGTCCACGGGTTCGCCGTCACGCACGCCGAACGCGAACACCTCGTCGAGGAACTCGTGGGTGAGGTCGGGGGCCTTGGGCCGCTCGACGCACTCCTGCAGGACGACACGATCACCGAGATCATGGTCAACGGCCCGAGCCACCTCTATATCGAGCGTGCCGGGAAGATTCTGCGCGTCGACAGCCATTTCCTGAACGACGAGCACGTCCTCCGGATCATCGACCGGATCATCACGCCACTGGGCCGGCGCATCGATGCATCGAGTCCACGAGTCGATGCGCGCCTGCCCGACGGCTCGCGCGTCAACGCGATCATCGAACCGCTTTCGCTCGTCGGCCCCGTGATCACCGTCCGCAAGTTCCCGGCCAAGCCGGTCACCGTTGAAGACCTTATCCGCTTTGGTACGGCCACGGCGGAGATGTTCGAATTCCTGAACGCATGCGTCCAGGCGCGACTCAACGTCTTCGTCTCCGGCGGGACCGGCTCGGGCAAGACCACGACCCTCAACGTGCTCTCCTCGTTCATTCCCGCCGACGAGCGGATCGTCACGATCGAGGATGCCGCGGAGCTGCAGCTCCGCCAGGCGCACGTCGTCCCGCTCGAGTCGCGCCCGCCGAACCTCGAGGGCCGCGGCGAGATCACGATCCGCGACCTGTTGCGCAATGCGCTCCACATGCGGCCGGACCGGATCATCGTCGGAGAGTGTCGCGGGGGCGAGGCGCTCGACATGCTCCAGGCCATGACGACGGGTCAGGACGGTTCGCTGTCGACCGGGCACGCGAACACCCCGGCAGACATGCTCCGCCGGCTCGAGACGATGGTGCTCATGACCGGCTACGAGTTGCCACTCCGGGCAATCCGCGACCAGATCGCCTCCGCCGTCGACCTGATCGTCCATACGGCGCGCCTCAAGGACGGGTCGCGCAAGATCATCAATATCACCGAGGTCTTCGGGATCGACGACGACGAGGTCCTCATGCAGGACATCTTCGTCTTCGAGCAGACGGGCATCCGGGATGGCCAGGTTCAGGGGCACCTCAAGCCGACCGGCATCCGGCCGACATTCATGGCGAAGTTCAAGGCGAGCGGGATCGTCCTGCCGCCAGGCGAATTTGGCATCCCGGCGCCCGACCCGACCCGACCCGGGCCGGCACGGTCCGGGAAGGGGAGATGGGCCGACGGGGGGTCGTCGCAGCTTGACGACGCATCCCGACCGCCGATTGGCCAGGGCAAAGCCGTCCTGGCCGGAGGCATGGTCTACGTCTCATCGATCGGCCCGATCGATCCCGAGACCGGCCAGCTGACCGGCGGGACCATCAAGGAACAGACACGCCAGTGTCTGCGCAACCTGACGGCGAAGTTGGAGGCGACCGGGAGTTCGCTCGAGAAGGTCGTCTGGGCGAATTGGTCGTTGCGCGACCCGGCCGAATTCGACACGTTCAACGAGGAGTGGGCGCGCTGGTTCCCGGGCGACACCCCGATCGGCCAGGGGACGCTGTTGCCTCCGCTGCAACGCCGCGCCGGGTTCCGCATCTCGATCGGCGTCATCGCCGAGGCCTAAGAGGCCCGACCGAGTACGATGGCGGGCGCCCGGGGAGTAGCGTAGCCTGGTAAGGCACGTGCCTTGGGACCATCTCCGGCCCTGAGCGGTGTAGGGTCGGGGGTCCCAAGCGCGGCCGACTGAGCGGTGAAGGCACCGATTATCGTGCGGTTCGCGAGCACACTTGGCGGAAGTCTTCCAGACGAATCTCCATCCGGCCGCTTTCGACCCGTCGTGTGGTCCACGCCATCATGAGCGAGTCGGACCGCCTCTCCTACCAGTCCTCCTGCAAGTTTGTGCGAAGGTCACTTGAGACTACCCGACGGATTCCGCTCCCTGGAGTGCAATACCAGTGATATGGCGGCGAGGTGGCCGGCCCACCCCGATGGCCGCCCCGGCGATCGACCTCGCAGCCATCATCGAAGACGACGACGCCTTCCGACGCTGGTACAACATGGCAGCACCGCGCATCTACGCGTATCTCTTCAGCCGAACCGGGTCCGCCGAGCTTGCTGAGGAACTGACCCAGGAGACCTTCATCGAGGTCGTCCGCAACCCGCGGTCCTTCGACGGACGATCGGATCCCATCCCATGGGTGATCGGCATCGCTCGCCACCGCCTAACCCGTCAGTTCCGACGGCATAAGGTCGAGGTCGACCGCTCCCGAAAGCTCGTACGAGAGATCGAAGTCTCCCGCGACGACGGCGCACCGTGGCGGCGATTCGAGGAGCGCGACCGTCTGGCTTCGTCGATGGATGCCCTCCAAGCCGAGCAGCGCACGGCGCTGATGCTGCGCTTTGTGGACGGCCTCAGCGTGAAGGACGTCGCCAAGACTATCGGCCGCTCGGAGGACGCGACCGAGTCATTGATCCGTAGGGCTCGCCAGGCCTTCGAGCGCGCCTATCGTGAGAACGAACGATGATCCCAGACGACCGGCGATCGGCGATTCTGGTACGGGAGATCGAGGTCTTGGGGTCTGACGATCGCAGCCGGCACCGCCTGGGTCCGCGCACTGCCATCACCATCGCCACGAAGGCCCTACCGAGCGACCAGCGCACGGTCTTGATGCGGCGCTTCGTCGATGGGTCGCTCGTGCGTCGAGCCCGCCAAGCGTTCGAGACCGAGTACCGCGACGGCGATCGTGCTTCCTGACGACCGAGTTCGCGAGCTCCTTCAACGAGCCGAGGAACAGACTCGGCCCGATCGGGAGTTCCTCGACGATCTCTTCGATCAGCTGCGGCGAGAACGCCAGGGGCGCGTCAGGGGCATCTGGGAATCCCATCGTCCGCAATCGTTGGCGACCTTCGCTGCGATCCCGGTGGTCGTCGTCCTGTTGCTGGTCGGCTTGTTCACGGGCCTGGATCTGCCGGGGCAGGTCGGCGCTCCCCCGTCGGGTTCGGCATCGTTGAGCCTCGCTCCAGCAACGTCGAGCCCATCGCCATCGGCCATTGTCGTCGGCCCGACCGTGAGTGCGGCACGCTGTGAGATCAGCTTCGATCCGCCACCTGGGCCGCACGTCCTCGGTCGACTGATCGGCAGTGGGTTCCTCCCGGGCGCGTTACTCACCCTCGTCTGGACGTCTGCCGATGGCACGGTCACGCGGCACGGCGGAGCCGAGGATCCAACCTTGATCGCCAACGCCGACGGCACCATGTCAGGACAGGGGTACGCGTTGGGTCAGCCTGACTCGGACAGCTGGTCTGTGACCGATGGCATGTGCACCGCAACCATCGAGGCATCGATCAAGTGACGAGGAGGCATCTGCAAATGGGCCAGATCAGGTCGTGGAACCGAACCTTTACCACGCTCGCCACCACGGCAGTGCTGCTGTCGGCGTGTGGGACATCGTCCGCGCCAGGCATCGCGTCCTCCTTGCCGGTCTCACCGACCGTGACTGCATCGAGGCCGACGTCCACGCCTGTCGTAAGCGCGACCCCTGAGGCGACACCCGCGCCGACCCCCCCGCCGACCGCGATCTCTTCAGCCATGGCCCTTTGCGCTCTCTCTGTGGCGTCCGGTCTCAAGGGCTGTCCACTGGAACCCGGCACCTATTCGTCCTCGCCGTTCGCACCGACATTCCGATTCACCATCGGAAACGGATGGCGCAACCATCAACACACCACTAACGGTGGCGAGATCAGGAGGGATCCCGATAGCGGGCTTGCCTGGGCTCGTGATCTCACTGGGCATTCGGCTCCTGCCATCGGCAAATCGGCCGAAGCGTTATTCGCCTTCCTTCGCTCGCAGCCTCACGTTACGGCGTCCGAGCCGGTCCCCGTGGTGATCGGTGGCGTCACCGGCCGTTCGATCGACCTGACCGTTGGCAAGGGCGGCCAGGTTTTGGTCATCTCGGGACCCGAGACACACCCGACCGGCTGGTATTTCGAAGCGGGTTACAAGGTTCGGATGATGGCCCTGGAAGTGGGTGGCACTCTCGTGCTGTTCATGGCAGACGCGTCGCCGGTCAAGTCGTTCGATGCACAGATGGCCATCGTCCAACCGGTCCTCGACACCATCACCTGGGACTAGAGGCCGCGCCCACGATCCAGGTACACCACCCCGGGGCCTGGCTGAAGGATCGGGCACTTTGGGTGCTCGTTGCGGCCATGTCAGTGGACATGGCGCGACGGGCCTGTACAGCAGCGCTCCTTCGGGTGGCGTAGCCTCACGGGGAAGAGCGGGCCGGCCTTTGTGGCGTGGCGTCCGGCGCTGGTCGAACATCGGCCGGATCGCCGCCGAGCCGCAAACTTGGATTCGGCTGAACGACCTGATACGTGGTCAGGAACCCGGCGCGTTTGGTACGTCAAGTTCGAATTCCGCTGACGTACCCGACACGCCGTCAGATGCTGTTGGCGCTCTGCCTCACCTCGCACGACGACAATGCGCGTCGTCGAACCGCATCGCACGCCCGTACCATCGAGGGCGATGAGCAGTGATCCGACCGAAGGTCGCCGACGACGCAAGTCGACCTGGCGTGACTACCGGACCGCAGGTGGCGGTCGGCCCGTCCTCGATGAGTTCCGAAAGCTCAGTGATGCCGAATATGCGGATGTCCGCGTCGAGATGGACGAGGTCGCGAAGGAGGGCTTGGTTGAGGCGCGTCATCTTCGAGGGGATGTCTACGAAGTCCGCACGGACACTGGCTCCGGTCTGGCGGTGCGCGTCCTGTTCGCTGAGGAGGGCAAGTACCGGAAGGTGCTCCTGTCCCTCAGAGTCTTCAAGAAGAAGACAACCAAGACGCCGAAGAACGAGATCGACGTCGCCGAGGATCGCCTGAGGGACTGGCGCTCGCGGGCTGGGCCGAGCCGCGCCGAGGCCCCAAAGCGCTCCGTCTCGCCCCGCCCTAGTGTCACCAAGCGCGCTTGACACCATATCCTTGCAGATATAATCTGCCATCCAGCAAGACTAGGAGCAACCCCATGGCTGACCAGCACGACTTCCTCGACGAACTAGACGCAGAGCGGACCGCCGCGAACCCCGAATTTCCGGCGATTCTGGCTGCGGCGCGCAAGCGAAGGGAGTTCATCCGAGCGCTCGCCGCAAAGCGCGAGGAACTCGGGATCTCGCAGGCTGAGGTCGCCCGACGAATGAGCTCCACGCAACCGTATGTCTCGCGATTCGAGTCTGGCGAGATCGATCCGAGTCACTCCTTCGAGGATCGGTTCGCCGCCGCGATCGGCTACTCCGTCAACCGCGAGCTCGTTCCGGGCTAGACCGGGCTGGCCCAGCGAGACAG
>JBDTNS010000031.1:0-12895 GCA_039933675.1 Chloroflexota bacterium | reverse complement strand
GATCGAGATCGTGTTCCAGCGCGGCATCTCGCGGGTCCCGAACTCGATCGTGTCGGTCACGAGCCGCATCGAGGGGGCCGGCGGGAAGAGGAACTCCTTCTGCGCCACGAACTCCTTGAGGATGTCGTTCTGGGTGGTGCCCTCGAGGCGATCCCGCGGGACGCCGGCCTTCTCGGCAGCCACGATGTACATCGCCCAGATCGGCGCGGCCGGCGAATTGATCGTCATCGATGTCGAGACCGCGTCGAGCGGAAGGCCGCCGAGCAGGATCTCCATGTCCGCCAGGCTCGAGACGCCCACGCCGCACGTCCCGAATTCGCCTTCGGCCTCGGGGTCGTCGCTGTCGTAGCCATAGAGCGTCGGCATGTCGTAGGCGATCGAGAGGCCCGTCTGCCCGGCGTCGAGGAGCTGCCGAAAGCGTGCGTTCGTATCCTCGGCGGCGCCGAACCCGGCGAACATGCGCATCGTCCAGCGCCGGCTGCGGTACCCGCTCGGATGGATCCCGCGCGTGAACGGCGGCTCGCCGGGGAACCCGATGTCGCGCAGCGGGTCCGAATCGGGCGACGACCAGGGGCCGTAGAGACGGTCGATCGGGGTGTCGCTGATCGTCGAGAACCGGGCGCGCCGCTCGGGTGCGCGTTCGAGGGCGTGCTTCAGGCGCTCGGCCTCCCAGGCGCGGCGACGAGCCGCCCACTCGTCCGACCGATCCGTCATGGCGCCGACTCTAGCACGGGCTGGGATACGCCACGGTGGACCGTCGGCCTCGCGGCCAGCCGCGCGTCAGCTGCCACCGAAGGCACCGATTGCGTCCTGGATTCGCGCATCGGGAAGGTCGTTCGTGATCACAATATCGACGCGACCGGGGACCGCGGCCGGCCAGACGACCACGGTCTGCACGCGCTCGCCGGTCTGGGTGTCGAGGCGGCGGCCCTGGCGGCCGGCGATCATCGGCGCCGACGTCCCGACGACCGTGGTTCGCGACGCGTCCTGGGCGCTCTGGGCGTAGAACGCGGCCATCGCGTCGGCATTGAGGCCCGTGGCCTGAAAGACGGCGAGGACCGCCGCACGCTCCGCGCCGAATGACCACGTGCCGCCCGCAAAGCGGACCTCCCTGATCCCGAACGACGCGAGCGAACCGAGGTTGGTGGCGGTGCAGTTCCGTCCCGAATCGAGCGTCCCGGGCGCGACGGCCTGGTATTGCTTCGGGACGAGCGCTTCGAGGTCCGGGTAGGCGCCCGGGGCGCGACCGTCGGCGGTACAGGCGCCGGTCGGATCGAACGACGCGGCCGGAGCGCCGCCGCACGCCGCGGCCAGGACGGCGGCGACGAGCAGGACGAAACCGATTCGACGAATCCGGGGCATGCCCCAAGGGTATCCCGGGTGTCGCGCAGACGACGTCGCACGGTGCGTCGGGGCACCTGGTACGACCGTCCGGGTTCGGTGCGCGAACGCGCCCGACCTTCGACAGCCCGAAATCGGGACGAGGGTTCCATTGCCCACCGTGCGACCGGAGGCGTAGCGTTCCTCCCACGCCACCCCGCGATTGAACCGGGAGATACCTGGGGCGTCGGTCACGGAGACGGAAACGGACACTCGACCCGAGGCGGTTCGGGACGAACTGATCCCGGTTCCGGCTCACGAGCCGAGTAACTGGTCTTCGGCCAACAGGCCTGGTGACCGTCGGGGCGGCAGCACTTATCGGTTTCATTCGCGCCAGGATCGCTCTCCGGTATCGGAGGGCGATCTCGACGTTTCGGGCCATGTTCGGCCCTGATCGGTCAGGCCGAGCGGCCCTTCCGTTCGGTCGTCGGATGCGTCCGTCGCAGGATCCCGCGCTGATCCATGTCGCCCTGGATCACGCGCGCAGCACTGACCAGGTCCGGGTCGTGGCTGACGGTTCCAGCAACCCAGTCGATGTACGACGGCTCGAAGGCCGCGATCTGACCGAGCGTGTGATCGTGGAACTTGCCGAACGGGATGACCGTCGCCTCGGCGTCTGCGAGCGCGGGCGCCGGTGGACGTCGGAAATGACGCAACCGTCCGCGGGTTGTCGGACCGGTCGGGGTCGAGGCACGACGAGGCTCGTGGCCAACGACGTCGATCGCTTTTGGCGGATGACCACGGAGCGGTGTCCGAGTCGCGCCGTTGCCGACCGCCTGGTTACGCGGCTGGTAGACGCCGCTCATGTCCACCCGGGCGGTCACCGGTCGGGTCGGCTTCGGTGCCGGCGGGCCACCCCGGCGTCGGACGACACCCGGCTCGAACGGCGTCTCATCCGCGGCGGAGCGCTGCCGGTTCGGGCGGTCGGCCCCTCGGGTGAGCGCCGCGTAGGCATCGTTGATCTCGGCCATTCGCCGCGTCGCCAGGCGCGACGCCGACGGGTCGTCTCCGGTCAGGTCAGGATGGTTCGCCCGCGCCAGGCGGCGCCACGCCGCCTTGATCTGCGTCGGCGAGGCGTTGCGCTCGACGCCCAGAACGTCTCGGGGATCTCGTTTGGTCATGTCGCCTGAGTGTAGACGGTCACCGCTTGAACGCCAGCCGACGCGAGACGGCTCCAGATGCCCAGGCAGTTGACAGCCCCGGTCATGTGTCGTCCCCTACACGCATGGGGAACCTTCGAAGAGGCGCAATCGTCGCGGCGGCCGTCGCGACGCCGCTCGGTCTGGCGTACCGGTTCGCGCTTGCCTACCGCGTTCGAGCCGGCTATCCGCGCCGCAATCTGCCGCGCCTGATCCCGAGCGATCTCGGCCTGCCGTTCGAGTCGATCGTCATCGCCTCGGGCGGCGTCGAACTCCCGGCTTGGTTCATCCCGGCACGCGATGGCGCGCCGGGTCCTGGCGTCGTCCTCGTCCACGGCTGGGAATCGGCGCGCGACCGGACGCTCCCGATGGCCGTCTTCCTCAATGCGGCCGGCTTCCACTGCCTGACCTTCGACGTTCGCGGGCACGGCGCCAACCCGGCCGAGTCGATGCCGCTCACGGCCGGTGAGTTCGGGGCGGACACGCTGGTGGTGTTCCGGGCCCTCGTCGATCGGCGCGAAGTGACGGTCGGCGCGATCTCCGGCCATTCCATGGGCGCGACCGGCGCGGTCATCGCGGCCGCAGCAGAGCCACGTGTCGCCGCCCTCGTGGCGACCTCAGGGCCGGCCGACCCCTATCGCCTGACACGCCTGACGTTCCGGCTCGCCCATTTGCCGATCCCCGACCCGATCGCGTATCCGCTGGCCTGGCTGACAACACGTGTCTACCTCAGGCCGCGCGGCCACGAGGTCCACGACGTTAGTGCCACGACCGCGATCGCCCGCTATCGAGGCCCCATCCTGCTGGCGCACGGGACCGACGACCTGGTGGTGCCGCCGCGGCACATGTCGCGGCTGGCTGCCGCGGCACGCGCGACCCGCGCCGGCGATCCCGCCGCGGCCGTCGTCGAGACGCTCCTGATCGAAGGCGGCCAGCACTCGTGGCTCTACGAACATGCCGGCTACCGGCGCGTGGTGGCCGAATTCCTGGCCACAGCCCTGGGCGGCCCATTCGATCCGGCGACGGCCGGGGAGCTTGCCGCCGGGACGCTCGCCCATCGGATCCCCGAGGGTGAGGGCGCGTTCGCGGCCCTGGACGAGACCTCGGGTGGCCTGCGCACGCTCGCGTCGGTCGCGTTGCCGGGGGCAACCAGGGTGAAGGGCGCGACACCGGAGATCGGCCCGCCCGCCCCTGCCCCGGCCGTCGAGCCATGACCGACCCAGTCCGGGCCGCCATCTCGACCCTGCGCGTTGTCCGCCGGTTCGCCGATCGCCCGATCGACGAGTCCGAACTCGATCGCATCCTGAAGGCCGGCCGGCACGCCGGCAGCAGCAAGAATTTCCAGCGCTGCGAGCACCTGCCCTCGTTCGGCTACCCGGCGGACGCGGGTGACCTCACCCGGCCACCAAAGGCCGGTGGGCGCCGTGCCCTTGCCGAGATCGTCCGTCACGAACGCTGGTAGAGAACCGCAACGGGCCGATCGGGCGCGTCCGCGACCTACTGCCAGCGGAACTTGCGAGCGGCAATCGCGAAACAGACCACCAGCCAGCCGAGCAGGACCGCGGCGCAGACCCACAGGGGTGCGAACGCCGCGCCGCCGACCATCACCTGGCGAAGCGCGTCCGCGAGGTAGGTCAGCGGGATGATCCGCGCGACCACCTGCAGGAACTGCGGCATCTGGTCGATCTGGAAGAAGGCACCCGACAGGAACATCATCGGGAACTGGATCATCGAGGTCATCCCGTTCGCCGAATCTTCGGTCGTGGCAAACGAGGCGATGACGTAACCAAGCGCGAGGAACGCCATCGCGCCGAGCGTGACGAAGCCGGCGACGATCAGGAGGCTCCCCGTGATCTGGACCCCGAAGGCGATCGTCCCGACCGTGACGATCACGATGGCCTGCGTGAAGGCGATGAGGACGCGCATCAGGACGTTCGATCCGACGAGCTGCCAGCGCCGCAGCGGCGTCGCCGCCAGTCGCTTGAGGATCAGCTTCTCGCGATCGGCGACGAGCGGAATCGCGGCAAAGATCCCGACCTGCATGATCGACAACCCGAGCATGCTCGGGACGAAGTAGCTGATCGCGTTCAGGTTGGTCGTCTGGACCGTCTGCGGACTCGGGACGACCAGTGGCGGACGCCCGCCGAGATTGACCACGCCGAGCACGGCTCCCACCGCCTGGTAGATCGATCCGGCCAGTTGCGGCCGGGACGGATCCGTGTAGATCTCGAGCTGAGCCGGTGCCCCTTGGCTCGCGGCAGCGGCCGTGAGCGACGCACCATAACCCGCCGAAACCACAACGATCCCGTCGACCTTGCCGACCTTCATCTGCTCGAGAGCGTCGTCGCGGGTGGTCTCGACGAGCGTCACGCCCTCGAGCGCAGCGAAGCTGCTCCTGACCTGCGCCGACGCCGGCGACGCGTCCAAATCCACCCATCCGAACGTCAGGCTCGAACCACCGCCTCCCTGGAAGATGAGGCCGAACATGACGATGAAGACGAGCGGAAAGGCGAGCGTCCAGAAGACCGCCGCCCGGTCGCGCAGGTAGCTCCGGATGTTGGCCAGCGTCAGGGCGAACAGGGCATGCATCGGTCGGCTCTCGTTCCGGTCAGTCGCGCAGCGCCCGACCGGTCAGGTCGAGGAAGACGTCTTCAAGGGTGGCCCGCCGGATCCCGAGGTTCTGGGGCTCGATCCCGCGTGCCTCAGTGAGTGCCAGCAGCGCCCCGACCGTCGCCGCGACGTCGCGCGAATAGAGCAGGACCGCATCGTCATCGTGCTTGACCGAGGTCACCGCGGAGAGCGACGCGAGCTCGCCGTCGACGATCGCGTCGACCTGGTCGAAGCGGACCGCACGCTCCTGGAACCGCTTCGAGATCAGCTCGTCGACCGTGCCCATCTCGAGGATGTGGCCGTGGTCCATGATCGCCAGCCGATCGCACAGGATCTCCGCCTCCTCCATGTAGTGGGTCGTGAGGAGGATCGTTCGACCGCGCTTCTTGAGCGCTCGGATGAGGTCCCACAGCGAGCGCCTGGCGGCCGGGTCGAGCCCGGTCGTGGGCTCGTCGAGAAAGACGAGCTCCGGGTCGTTGACGAGGGCCAGGGCGACGGCGAGGCGCTGCCGCTGACCGCCGGAGAGGTCCTTGGTTCTCGCGCTCCGTCGCTCCCCGAGCTCGAGCATCTGGATCAGCTCATCGGTCGGGAGTGAGGTCGAATAGAAGCTGCGGAAGAGTTCGATGACCTCGACGACCGTCAGCTTGGGATAGAGCGACGCGGTCTGCAGGCTGACGCCGATCCGGGGCTTGAGCGAATCCGCGCCGGTCGCGACATTGACACCGAGGACCGTCGCTTCGCCGCCGTCGGGCACGCGCAGCCCCTCGAGGATCTCCACGGTCGTTGTCTTGCCCGCGCCGTTGGGGCCGAGCAGTCCGAAGACCTCGCCCTGGGCCACGTCGAAATCGATCCCATCGACCGCCCGGACCTCGCCGTAGCGCTTGACCAGGCCGCGGACGCGGATCGCGGAGGTAGCAGCGGACGAGGCGATGCGCTCGGTTCCCTGCATGGAGAGATGGTGACAGGCATTGCGAGTGATTGCCGGAAACCGACGGACGCGCGGTCGCTCGTCAGAGCTTCTTTCGAAGGTACGCGGTAACGGACGCGTCATAGCCGAGCGATTCGTAGAGCTGCCGCGCCTCGGGCCGGTGATGGCCGGCGGTCAGCTCGATGAACGCGGCTCCGAGCTCACGCCCGACGCGCTCCGCCTCCCCCATGAGCGAGCGACCGACCCCGCGCTCGCGGGCCCCGGCATCGACGACGAGCGCGAGGATCCGGACGATCCAGTCGTCGTGCTCGAACCTCGGGAGCGCGTGGATCGCGACGAACCCGAGCAACGCGTCGTCGTGTTCCGCCACGATGACGCGAGCGTGGGGGGTCGCGAACCGCTCGAGCCGCTCCACAATATCGCTTGGACCCGCCGGATAGCCCTCGTCGGTGAACATCGTGGCGATGGCCTCGGCGTCGGTGGGACGCGCGGGGCGGAGCAGGATCGTGGCTTGGTCGGTCATGGCGGGATGGTACCCGGCGCCGACACGATCAGGAACCGGTATGGACCCTGTGCCGGGCCTCCGGCCAGGAGTCGCTCGCTCCCGAATGGCCCGGCCGAGATGCCGCCAGGCTTGGCGACCGGTTTGCCCACGACACTCGCCGCGAATGGCAACCAGAGCGCGACCGGCCCCTCCCCGAGCCGAGCGAGCCTCCCCGCCAGGCGGCCCTCAGTGAACGGTTCGAGGAGCACGATGGCCTGACCCTCGGGCAGCGCGCCGGTGGCGATCCGGCAGCGACCGCCCAGCGTGAGCGAGTCCTCGGCTGCCTCGAAGGCATCGGGCGCCAGCCGCAGGGCTTCAACGAGTTCCCCGGCCGCTCGGTCGAGGTCGATCGTCGCCCAGCCGACGGCGAGGGGAGGAACGCCGTCAATGGCCGTCGCGACCGCGATGGCCTCGACGATCCGCTCGAGATGGCGCGACGGCGTCAGCACAGCAGCAGGTCGGGGCTGGACGACCCGACGCGCTCGAAGCCGGAATGCTGGTAGACCGCGATCGCGGCCGGATTGTCGGCGAAGACCCCGAGGTAGACATGGTCGCTGCCGGCCGCGAGGGCGTCACCGCTGGCGAGCTGCGTGATCACGCTGCCGAGACCCCGACGGCGTGCCCAACCGGCCGTCCCGATGGACGACAGGTAGCTCAGCCCATCAAAGGTGGCCCGGCGAGCGGCCGCGGCCGGCCGGCCGCCGATGCGCACAAGATAGTGGGTGAACCACGGATGGCCGAGCGAGACGACGGTCTCCGCCTCGATCGCCGGGCGCCGGTCGTTGTCCACGTCGAACGCGTCGACGAGGACCTCCACGATCGCGGCAGCGGCGGCGACGGGCGAGGCGAGGCCCGCCAGGCGCTCGACCGTGACCCCGGCGGCGAGGGGCTGCGCGGCGGCGACGACGACCGGCTGCGGATCGGTGAGGAGCATGACGTTGCCCTTGCCCATGTCGCGGAACCCGTTGGCCAGGAGGCGCTCGACGAGGTCGACCGGTGCGTCGTAGAGCGGTGACGCCCAGACGTGTGGCTGGCGACCGATGGAGGCGAACAGAACGAGCATCTCGGTGAGCCGCCGGTCGAACGCGGTCGTTTCCACCGGCCAGCGGAGGGCCTCGAGGCGGTTCCAGAACGGTTCGGGCTCACTCGGATCGTGGAGCAGGATCGCGTCGCCGAGATCGCGCAGGGTGCGCCCCGGGACCGCGTGGACGCGTGCCTCATGCAGGAGGAGCCGGCGCATCGTGTCCGGATCGATCGCTCGGCTGGGCACGAACTCGGCGCCGGGTATCAGACCCGTTCCGCGACGAAGAGCGAGGCACCGGACGGGAGATCGATGAGCGCCGGGACGGCGAGTCCGCCTGCGGCAAACCAGTCAAAGAACTGCTCGCGTGTCGCGAGCGCCGTCCCCTGGTAGAGCTCGTCGAGCTGGACCCCCGCGATGAGCTCCCCGTGCCGCGACCGGAACTCCTCGGGCGCCGAGGGGAGCGGCCAGTCGAGAACGAGCAGATGTCCCTCGGGCCGGAGCGACGCCCACGCTGCTGCCAGGACCGCAGGCACGTCCTGGAGCTGGTGGAGGGCGTACTGGAAGTAGACCAGGTCGTTCTCGCCGGACGCACCGGCCTTGGTCGCCCCGGCCTCACGGATCGTGATGCGATCGGCGAGTCCGGCCGCTTCGACATTGGCCCGCGCGCGGGTGACGGAATCCGGCTCGAATTCGACGCCGACCAGCTCGAGCGCCGGGAAGCGCCGCGCCATGGCGATCAACCAGCGGCCGCCGCCGCAATGAACGTCGACCACGCGGCCGCCGCGCGAGAGGCCGGCCACGAGCTGCGGCAGCGCGGCAAGCGCCTCCTGAAAGTAGACAGCGATGTCCTGCGCGGTCAGCCGCTCGATGGCCACGCGGTAGCGGTTCGGTCGTTCACGGATCGGATCACCGGTCCGGAAAAAGTCGAGCATCCCGCCCCAGTCGAGCGACGCAACCGCCGCGTGGACAAACTGGCCGCCGAGATAATCCGGGCGACCTTCGTCGAGGAGAACGACTGCAACGTCCTCGTTGCTCATGAGCCGGCCGTCCTCGAGCGTGGCGAGGTTGTGGGCGTCGACGGCCCACGCCCAGGTATCGACCGCAGTTCGATGGCAGCCAGCCTGGGCGGCGAGCTCGTCGGTGGTCAGGCCGACCTCGCCCGCGGCACGCAGCCGGGCGAAAAGACCCAGCTCGATGCCGAGATAGACCAGCCACGTGCAGTGAAAACCGCCGAGACTGGCGATCAGGTCGTCGAAGCGCTCGTCGAGGCCCATCATCGCGATTGTCGCATGGGGCGGGCGCGGCGATGGGTTTCGGGCGCGTACCGTATGAGACCCGGAAGCGACCGTGCAACGGTCCGGACGGGATCAGGGTTCTGGGGAACGATGGACACCGACGACGCCCTCATCGCCGCCCTGGCTGACGACCTCGACGGCACGTTCGAGCGCCTCGTCCTCGCCCACCAGGACCGGCTCTACTCGATCGCCCTGCGGATGCTCGGCGACCCGCGCGATGCCGAGGAAGCGGCGCAAGACGCGTTCGTCCGGGCGTACCGGGCGCTCGGCGGCTATGACGGCCCGCGCATTCGCGATCTGCGACTGCGCCCCTGGCTGGCGACGATCGTGCTCAATCTGTGCCGCTCGCGCCTGGCCCACGGCGGGTCGGCGCGGCGGGACGCGCTGTCGCTAGACCTGGCCCTTCCGGGCGGGCTCGAGCCACGCACCGACGAAGCGATCGGGCCAGCCGGAATCGCGGCCACCCGGTCCGCGGCACACCAGTGGACCGTACTCCTGCTGACCCTGCCACCGGCCTACCGGAGCGCGGTCGTCCTCCGCCACGTGGACGGCCTGAGCTACCCGGAGCTGGCCATCGCCCTCGCTCGACCCGAGGGCACCGTCAAGGCGCAGGTCCATCGGGGCCTCGCGCTGCTGCGCACGGCGTTCGAAGCCGCGGGGCGGCGCGAGCGCGAGGAGATGACCGCATGACTGTCGATGCAGCAATCGAGACCGCCATGGCCGCTCTGCTGACCTCGGCGCCGCCGACCCTGGCACCGAACGTCCTGGCCGAGGTCGGGCTGGCCGACTGGTACGCACGGTTCGACTCGCCGATCGGGCCGCTCGTGGTCGCCTGGAACGGGCGCGGCGCGGCGGCCGTCGAGGCGGCCGACGACGACGCCGCGTTCGAGGCGCACCACGTCGCCCGGACCGGGCGGCCGGCCCATCTCGCCGAGCGGCTGCCGGAGCGACTCGGGATCGCCATTGGGCGGCGGCTCGCGGGCGATCGGCGTGTCCGGATCGATCTCGACCTCCGCGGACACACCGACTTCGAGCAGGACGTCTGGCGGAAGGCGCTCGAGATCCCGCGCGGCGAGGTCCGCCCGTATGGCTGGGTCGCCGCCGAGATCGGCCGACCGAAGGCGGTCCGCGCGGTGGGCACCGCGCTCGGTCACAACCCGGTCCCGCTCATCGTGCCGTGCCACCGGGTCGTCCGCTCGGACGGCACGATCGGCCAGTACTCGCTCGGCGGGCCTGAGAACAAGCGGACGATCCTGGCCGCGGAAGGGCTCGACCCGGATGCGCTGGAATCGACCGCTCGCGCCGGGCTGCGCTACGTCGGATCGGACACGACGCACATCGTCTGCCTGCCCACCTGTCACGCGGCCAAGCGGATCACGGCCAAGCACCGGGTGCCATTCCGGTCGCTGGCCCGAGCCGTGGCCGTCGGATACCGAGCGTGCCGCGAATGCCGTCCGGTATCGGGGGCCTTCGCCGCCTGAATCTCGGGCTGGACAGCCTAACCGGACGCTGCCTATACTCCGGTTACTTTGGACCATCCTCCTATGCCAACCACGCCGGCCGCGTCATCGCGCGGAGCGGCGGTCTGGCTCGGGATGCTGGTCCTCTACCTCGTGTGGGGCTCCACCTACCTCGGGATCGCGATCGCCGTCGACTCGATCCCGCCGTTCCTCATGGCCGCAGTGCGATTCCTGGCGGCAGGGTTCGTGCTTCTCATTTGGTCGGTCGCCCGGGAGGGTCGCGGGTTCGTCGCCCCGACCCGTCGCGAATGGCGGGATAGCGCGATCGTCGGTGCGCTCCTGCTCGGCGGCGGCATGGGCATGGTCGCGTTCGGTGAGCAGACCGTTCCGTCCGGGATTGCCGCCCTCCTCATCGCGATGATGCCGGTGTGGGTCGCGATCCTCGGCGGGATCCTGCTCGGCGAACGGCTGCCGCGGCTGGCGGTGGTCGGGATCGCGATCGGCTTTGGCGGTGTCGCCATCCTCGTCGGGCCGTCCGCGTTTGGTGGCGCCGGCGCGCTCGATCCGGTCGGGCTCATGGCCTGCCTGCTCTCCCCCATCGCCTGGGCGCTCGGCTCGCTGTTCGCGGCGCATCGGGCGACTCTCCCAGCCCGGCCGCTGGTGGCGACGGGCCTCCAGATGCTGCTCGGCGGTGTCGTGCTCGCCGCGGCGGCAACCGTGTCGGGCGAGGTGACGACCTTCGATCCCGGCACGGTCACGCGTGACTCCGTGCTCGCTTTGCTCTACCTGACCGTGGTCGGCAGCCTCGTGGCCTTCACGACCTTCGGTTGGATGTTGCGGGTCGCCCCGCTGCCCCTGGTGACGACCTATGCCTACGTCAATCCCGTCGTCGCGGTCATCCTCGGGGCGATCGTGCTCGGCGATGCGATCGAGCCACGCACGATCATCGCCGGTTCGGTCATCGTGATCGCCGTCGCGCTGATCGTCACCACGCGCGGCCGGCTACACGCACCGGATGGTGGCGAGTCAGCCGGCGTGCCGCCCATTACCGACGCATCCCCGGCGGCCGCTACGGCCGCCGCGGGCACCGCACCACGGCCGGCTTGGCCGGCTTCGAACCGCTGACGCCCGCCGTTCAGGTCCCGCGAGCGCGGCGGTGGCGCATGACAAGACCGGCAACGGCGAGCGGGATCCCGGCGGCCAGGCTGAGGATCAGGCCGAACGTCCCGGCTCGGGGGTTCCCGTTGATGAGCCCGCCGACGACCAGGTGCCACAGACCGAACGCGGCGCCTCCCGCCAGGGCCATGGCGACGATCGTCACCACGAGGCGGAGTGGTCGTCCGAGATCATCGAACCCAGACCGGCTGCCGTCCGTCATCGAGCCGGGCGCTCCCAGCCCTGGGCCGGCCATGGCTCGCAGCGCAGCGGCCGGTCTTCGCGATACCCGAGCGCGTAGTCGGCCTGGATCAGCGTGTGGAGCTGGCTCGTCCCCTCGTAGATGACCGCCGCCTTCGAGTTGCGCAGGTAGCGCTCGACGGGGAACTCGTTCGAATAGCCATTGGCGCCGTGGACCTGGATCGCGTCGAGCGCTGACTGGACGGCGTGCTCCGTGGCATGCCACTTGGCCAGGCTGGTTTCGCGGGTGTTGCGCAGTCCCTGGTTCTTGAGCCAGGCGGCGCGCCAGACGAGAAGCCGCCCGATCTCGGTTCCCGCCGCCATCTTGGCGACCATCTGCTTCACCAGCTGGTGCTCGCCGATCTCGACGCCGAACGTGTGCCGCTCCTGCGCATAGGCGATCGACGCATCGAGACACGCCTGGGCGAGCCCGACTGCCCCGGCGGCCACGGTGAACCGGCCCTGGTCGATGGCGCTCATCGCGATGAGAAAGCCCTCGCCCTCCTCGCCGATCCGGTTCTCAACCGGGACCGGGACGTCGTCGAGGTTGATCAGGCCCGTGTTGCCCGCCCGGATCCCGAGCTTGCCGTGGAGCGTTCCGGTCGACAGGCCTGCCATTCCACGCTCGAGCATGAACGCGGTGACTCCCTTGTGCTTTTTCAACCGATCGACCGAGGCGAAGACAAGGAAGTGATCGGCGATGTCGGCCAGCGAGATCCAGATCTTCTGGCCGTTGAGCCGGTAGACGTCCTCGTCGCGCCGCGCCGTCGTATCGAGATTGCCGGCATCGGTGCCAACCCCGGGTTCGGTCAGCGCGAACGTCGCGAGCTTCTCGCCGCGGGCCTGCGGGACGAGCCAGCGCTGCCGCTGCTCTTCCGTCCCCCACTGAAGGAGCGCCAGCGAGTTCAGCCCGACGTGGACGCTCTGGACGACGCGCAACGAGGTGTCGGCACGTTCCAGCTCCTCGCACAGGATCGCAAAGCTGAGGTAGTCCATCCCCGCCCCGCCGTACGCCTCGGGGATCGGCGCGCCGAGGAACCCCAGCTCGGCCATCCGGCCGATTACCTCGCGGTGGACCTCGCCCTTCTCGTCCCACTCGCGGATGAACGGCAGGATCTCG
>JBDTNS010000030.1:0-13013 GCA_039933675.1 Chloroflexota bacterium | reverse complement strand
AGGCCTCCGGCGCGTCGTCGACCGACCACGGCTCCGCCCGGTCCCGCTCGTGCGTCGCGGTCAGGCGGCGGACGTTGCCCTCGACCCAGGCCGGGTCGTCGTGGATGACGAGGCGGCCGTGGAGGTGCGCCGTCACGTAGTTCCAGGTCGGGACGACCCGTCCGTGCTCCGCCTTGGTGGCGTACCAGGCCGGTGAGATGTAGGCGTCGGGACCTTGGACGATGACCATCGCCTCGCCGATGGCCGGGACGCGCCACTGCGGGTTGTTGCGGGCGACGTGGCCCAGCAGCGCTCCCCACGGGCCGAGACCGGGCCGGCTCCCTCCTTCGTCATGGACGAGGGGGAGCATCGTCGCCATCAGGCCCTCCGCGGTGACCGTGATCAGGTTGGCGGCGCCGGGGTTGCGCAGGAGGTCGACGACGACCGCATCGTCGGGTTTGAAATGGGCCGGGACGTACATCCCGGCAGTATGGCGGGGACTGCCGGCTCAGCCCGGTGCGAGCGCCTTCCAGGTGTCGAGCGCCCACTGCCAATCGGCCGGATCGTCGAACACGACCTTGATCGCGGCCCCCGAGCCGACGACGGCCGAATAGCCCTCGAGGACGCCGACCTCGACGCCCGAGCTCGTATCGGTGCTCAGCTTGGCGCGGCCCATGACGCCGCCGGCGCGGTGGTCGATGGAACCGGGTCCGAGATCGCCGGCGAACTGGCGGACGAACGCCTCGGCACTCATCGCCCCGATCGCGGTTCCCGTCCGGACGGCCGCAAGCGTGATGTTGCGACCCTGCCCGCCGCCCCACCATTCCTCGGAGGTTCGTCGCTCGGCGAACGAGCCGGGGATCTCGAGTGCCCAGCCCTCATGGGTGATGGTGACCGGCCCGCGGCGATACCCCACCGGCGCCGCTTCCGGTGCCTGCGCGGCCCGGGCGATTGCCTGGCGGGCCATCGGATCGTCGAACCCGCGCAGTTCGATCAGCTCCGCCCACGCCTGCCATGGATAGGGGAGGGCAGGCTCCAGCGGGAAGGCCTTCGACAGCAGCCGGTGGACCTCGTCGAGCAGCTGGCCCTCGGCCCTGAGCGCCGGCGCCCGCCAGCGGACCTCGAGCCACATGAGTGCGAGCGCCCGGTTGAGCAGGCACGCGCCGTCGGTCGCGTCGGCCCACCAGGGCGTGACGTCGATGGCGACCCGGGTGTCAGCGAGGGCGGCCTCGAGCCAGGCGTCGTCGCGCGGGCCGAGGGCAGTGGCGATCGCCCCGTCGAAGGCAAACCGGGTGGTGCCGGGGATCCCGATCTGGACGCCGGGGCGACCCGCCGACCGGCCGGCACGCGCGGCGACGAGCGATCGCCCGAGCCAGGCGAGATAGCTGCGCTCGACGATGGCACGCGAGGCGAAGGTCGTCCCGTCGGTTTCGTCAGCGGGATCGCCGCGATCGATGTCGGCGCGGCTCCACGTGATCGCCGTGTCGGTCCCCATCCGCTCCAGGAGACGAGCGACGAAGCGGTGGTACCCGGGGCCGACCTGCTCGGTCTCGGCCGCGACCGAGACCCGGCCGGCATCCGAAGCGGTGATGACGAGGTCGCGCGCCGCCGGATGGAGTGCGACGGTCAGCTCGGCATCGCCGGTCTCGAGCGTCCGCCGCCGGGTCGATCGGACCGCGTCGGGATACTCGGCGAGCAGCCGGGCCTCGACGGTGTCGAGGAGGCTTTCGCCCGACGGCACGCGCAGGATGAGACCCCGTCGCGACGCCTGGCCGAGGACGTGGGCAAGGAGCGGGCTGATCAGCATCGTAGCCATCCGGCCATCGACGATAGCGCAGGTCCGGGCCGCCGAGGCCATGCGCGTCGTACCACGCTCGCGCGGCAAGAGTACGTGTCGAGATTCATATCCGACCGATATGGTCGGAATTGCGAGGCTGCGCTACACTCGATCGTGCATGGACGATCTTTATCGCGACTACATCCTCGAGCATTACCGGCGGCCCCATAACTTCGGCGTCATCGAGGATGCCGACGCATCGTACGAAGGTGCCAACCCGCTCTGTGGCGACCGCATCACGCTCATGCTCGGGGTCAAGGACGGGATCGTCGACCGCGTCGCCTTCACGGGCCGCGGCTGCGCGATCAGCCAGGCCAGTGCCTCGCTGCTGACCGACGAGATCAAGGGCAAGCCGATCGACGAGGTGGCCGCGATCCGCGCCGATGACCTTCTCGACCTGCTCGGGATCGAGATCAGCCCGGCTCGCCTCAAGTGCGCGATGCTGAGCCACGACAGCCTCCAGCACGTCCTCGGCGATCTCGGCGTCTCCGCCCCCGCCGCCGAGCCCGCCATCGAGCCCGCCATCGAGCCCGGGTCGTGATCCGATCCGAGCGCCGCTGCAGGTGTCGGCCGCCGGCCTGACGCCGGCCCGCCCTCCGCGGTCCCCGCCGCGGATCCCAGCGCCTCACCGCCACCGCCCTGGCACCAGACCGGTTGCCAGCCTGTCGATCACTCGGAGTCCCTCACCCCAATGCCAAAGTCCTACGCGGACCTCCTTCGCGAGGCTCGCCTCCAGATCAGAGAAGTCAGCCCGCTCGAGGTCGATGCGCTCTCGCCGGGCGCGGCGACGATCGTCGACGTCCGCGAGGCGTCCGAGTGGGAGCAGGGCCATCTGCCCGGCGCCCAGCACGTCTCCAAGTCGTACATCGAGCAGCAGATCGAGGGCGCTGCGCCGGATCGCAACGCGCCGGTCATCCTCTACTGCGCCGGCGGCGTTCGATCGCTGTTCGCCGCCCAGACGCTGGCCGAGATGGGCTACACCGATGTCGCCTCGATGAGCGGCGGCTTCCAGGGCTGGAAGGGCGCCGGACTCGAGTTCGAGACGCCGGTCGTCCTGACGGCCGAGCAGAAGCAGCGCTACAGCCGCCACCTGCTCATCCCGGAGGTCGGTTCGGCCGGCCAGGCGCGGCTCCTCGGCTCAAAGGCGCTGTTCATCGGCGCCGGTGGCCTCGGGTCGCCCGCCGCGCTCTATCTCGCCGCCGCCGGGGTCGGGACGATCGGGATCGTCGACTTCGACATCGTCGACATGAGCAACCTCCAGCGCCAGATCATCCACACGACCGATCGGGTCGGGGAGCGCAAGGTCGAATCGGCCCGCCAGTCGATCAACGCGCTCAACCCGGACGTCGAGGTCGTCCTCCACGAGGAGATGCTCGTCGCGGCCAACGTCGAGCGGCTGATCGCCGGCTACGACGTCATCATCGATGGGACCGACACCTTCGAGACGCGCTACATCCTCAACGACGCCGCGGTCGTGGCCGGCATCCCGGTCGTCCACGCCAGCGTCTTCCGGTTCGAGGGCCAGCTGACGACGTTCGTCCCGTTCGAGGGGCCGTGCTACCGCTGCCTCTATCCGACCCCGCCGCCGCCGGAGCTCGCGCCCGGCTGCTCCGTTGCCGGCGTCCTTGGTGTCGTGCCCGGGATTCTTGGCCTGCTCCAGGCGAACGAGGCGCTCAAGGTCCTGCTCGGGATCGGCAACACGCTGGCCGGTCGCCTGCTCCTGTTCGATGCCCTGGAGACCGAGTTCACCGAGCTCAAGCTCCGCCGCGACCCGAACTGCCCCGTCTGCTCCGACGCCGCGGTCGCCGCCCGGGCGGCCGGCGTCCCGCTCCAGGTCGACGGCGTCAACGTCGAGGCGCCGTTCCTGATGACCGGTTCGTTCGGGGGGAAGGCGTGAGCACGGTCTTCATCCCCGCGGTACTGCGGGCGAACGTCGGCGGCGTCAAGTCGCTCGAGCTCGATGGCGAAACGATCCGGTTGGTCGTCGATGCGCTCGTCGCGCGTCACCCGTCGCTCGCGTCGCAGCTGCTGACCGAGGACGGCAACCTGAACCGGTTCGTCAACGTCTTCGTCAACGGCCAGGACGTCCGCTACATGTCCGGCCTGGACACGCCGGTCGCCCCGGCCGACGAGGTCCGCCTCCTCCCGGCGATGGCCGGGGGCTGAGGCGCGTGGGGCACGTCCACGACGAGCTGCCCCGACACGGTGGCCGCTTTGAGAACATCCTCGACGCGATCGGGTACACCCCGCTCGTCGAGATTCCGCGCATGTCGCCGAACCCGGCGGTCCGCATCTTCGCCAAGCTCGAGATGCTCAACCCGACCGGCTCGGTCAAGGATCGCGTCGCCAAGTACCTGATCGACGATCTCGAGGCGCGCGGGCTCCTTGGCGAGGACTCGATCATCCTCGAGCCGACGTCGGGGAACACCGGGATCGCCCTGGCCATGATCGGGCGACGAAAGGGCTACCGGGTGGCGCTCGTCATGCCCGACAACGTCACCAACGAACGACGGCAGATGGCCGCGCTCTACGGTGCGGAGGTCATCGATTCGCCGGGCGCGATGGGTTCGAACGGCGCGATCGCGCTGGCCAAGCACCTCGTCAGCAAGGACGCCCGCTTCGTCATGCCGTACCAGTACGGCAATCCCGCCAACCCGCGGGCGCACTACGAGACGACCGGTCCGGAGATCCTGTCGGACTGCCCGGAGATCGACGTATTCGTCGCGGGGCTCGGGACCGGCGGGACCCTGATGGGCGTTTCGCGGTACCTGCGCGAGCATAAACCGGGGGTCCGCATCGTCGCTGCCGAGCCACTCCCCGGGGAGCTGGTCCAGGGCCTGCGCTCGCTCGACGACGGCTTCATCCCGGAGATCCTCGATCCAACCCTGATCGACGCGAAGTACCTCGTTTCGAACCGGGATGCGATCAGCGCGCTGCGCGAGCTCGTGTTCCGCGAGGGAATCTTCGCAGGACCGTCGTGCGGCGCGGTGCTGGTGGCCGCTGCCCGGGTCGCCAACGAGATGGAATCGGGGACGATCGTCGCGCTGCTCCCTGATGGCGGCTGGAAATACCTCTCGGCGGGCACCTTCTCGACGGATCTCGACGAGATGGAGGAGGCGCTCGAGGGCGGGGTGAACTGGTGGTGACCGACCACCCGGGACCCGTCGCGGCCGAGCTGCCCGGACCGATCCGTGCGGCGATCGTCGCCCAGGCGCTCGCCGAGTACCCGAACGAATCATGCGGTCTGATCGTCGGCGATGGGTGGGCGGCCGACGGCGGGAAAGCGCTCCGCTATGAGGCGACGCGCAACCGCGCGGCCTCGCCCTACCGCTACGAGATCGAGCCGGCGGACCTGCTTCGCCTGACGATCGAGACCGACGATGCCGGCGAGGTCTTCTGGGGGATCGTCCACTCGCACACGCATTCGCCCGCGGCCCCGTCGCCAACCGATATCGGGCTGGCGTTCTACCCGGACGCCCTCTATCTCCTCGTCTCGCTGAGCGATGAGGAGACGGACCCGCTGACCGGCGATCCCAGCGTGCGGGCGTGGCGCATCCTGGACGGTTCGACCCACGAGGTCAGCCTGCTGCCGTCGAGTGGCTCCGTCGGCGAGCCGCGCTGAAGGAGATCGGGGGATTCGGGGCGCCGCGGACGGTCGGGTCAGCAGTCGCCCGGGTCGTCGGCGGCTGGCAGCCAGAACCCAAACTCCGCACCGGTTTCGCGGGCTGGGGCGGGGAGTGCCCAGATCCGCCCACCCATCGCCTGGATGAGCTCGCGGCAGACGAACAGTCCGATGCCGGCTCCAGACGCCTTCCGGATCGCATCCGGGGCGCGATAGAAGAGCTCGAATAGCTCCTCGCGGTGGCCGCCGAGACCGGGTCCCGCGTCGGTCACGCGAACGGCCACGCCCCCGTCCTCGCTTGACGCGACGACGCTGATCGGGTGTTCCCGCGGGCTGTACTTCACCGCGTTGCTCAGATAGTTGCGGACGACCTGCTCGACATAGAGATCCTCGCCGAGGACGATCGGCAGGCCCTTTGGGACGTTCATCTCGAAGGTCCGATCCGGCGATCGCATCCGTTCGCTGTCGACCGCATTCCGAACGGCGCGGCTGACGACGACCGGGTCGTCGGCGATCTCGAGCCGACCACCTTCTGCGCGGCTCAGCACGAGGAGGTCCTCGGTGAGCCGGTTGAGACGCTCCGATTCGGACGCGATGTCACCGAGGTGCTGCCGGACAGCGTCGGGGTCCATCGATTCGAAGCGCTCGCGGAGGACATGGCTCATGCCGTAGATCGTGGTGATCGGGGTCCGAAGCTCGTGACTGACGACGCCCACGAACGCGTCCCGGAACTCGCGATTCCGCTGCTCGTCGGCATAGCGGGCAGCGAGGTCGTCGGCGGCCGTCGCCAGCTGGGCCGCGAGGCGCTGGCTGGCCGCTCGCTCCTCGGCGATCGCCCGGGTGGCCGCCAGAAGGTCGGACTCCCAACGGTTTCGCGCCTGGATCCGGACGATCAGCACCTGGAAGATGAGACCCGAAGCATTGCTCTCACAAACCGCGTTGAGGAGGACGGGCGTGGCGGGACCGGCGCTTGCGGCGAGCGTCAGGAAGACCTCCTCGACCCGGCCCTGCGTCCGGAGCGCGGGGTAGACGTTCGTCTGGAAGAGGATCCGAGACGGAGCGGACAGGATGACGTCAAACGACTTGCCGACGAGCTCCGCCGGTTCCCAACCGACGAGCGCTCCCATGGTCAGGTTGGCTGACAGAATCCGCAGATCCTCCGAAAGCGAGGCGAGTCCCCAGGGGACGTCCGGGCCTGCGCTCACTGCCTGGCTGCGACCTGGCTCGGCGTGCGCTCGGTGAGGTAGGCGCGGATCGCCTCGATCGTCTGGATCGGATGGCTGACATGCGGACAGTGCCCGATCGCGTCGATCATTCGGAGCGTGCTGCCGACCAGCTGCTCGTGCATGTACGCCCCGACCTCGACTGGCGCCACGGCATCGTGCGTGCACTGGAGGATCAGCGTTGGGGTTGTCACCTTCACCAGATCCTGCCGGTTGTCCGCCATGAACGTGATCCGGGCGAACTGCCGGGCCATCACTGGATCGATCGAGCAGAACGTCTCCTCCAGCCCGGCCGTCAGCTCGGGGCGATCGGGGTTGCCCATCACGATCGGGGCGAGGAATTCCGCCCAGCCCATCGCGTTGAGATCCATCATGTCGAGGAGCCCGTCGATGTCGGCCTCGGCGAATCCGCCGCGGTAGCCCGGGAGGTCGTCGAGGTAGCGGGGCGACGGCGCCACGAGGACGAGGTCGCTGAACCGCTCCGGCTCGGCGATGGATGCGAGGACCGCCATGACCGCGCTGACCGAGTGGGCAACGAGGATCACGTCGTGCAGGTCCAGCGCGCGGCAGATCTCGAGGATGTCCTCGGCGTAGCCGTTCAGCGTGGAATAGCGCTCCGGGTCGTAGGCGCTGCGGTCGGATCGCCCGGCACCCACGTAGTCGAAGGTGATGACCCGGTGGTCCGACTCAAATGCCGGCGCCACGAAGCGCCACAGCGTCTGGTCACACCCGAAGCCGTGAGCGAAGAGCATGGGCTGACCGTCGGGATCCCCGGTCACCTGGACGGCATGGCGGCGCGGCACGTCGTTCACGTCGAAGAGGATACCCGGCCATGGCCAGGTGACTTCTGGTCGTCCCTGCCCTCAGCGCGGCCGGGCCGCCAGCGCCGCGACGAGTGACGCCTCGGTCGGTGTCGCGCCCAGGCCAAGGCGGGCGCCGGCGCGCGCGGCGAGCGGCGGCTCGAGGAACGTCGAGGCGAGGACCGGCCATGCAGCCTCGGCGAAGATCGCCTCGGGCGGCCCATCGAGGACGACCCGGCCGCCGGCCATGACGACGACCCGCTCGAAGGTCTCGGCCACGAAGCGCATGTCGTGGCTGACCGCGACCACGGTGCGGCCGCTCGCCGAGAGGTCGGCGATCACGCGCTTGATCCGCTCGACGCCCGGCGCATCCTGACCTGTCGTCGGCTCGTCGAGCACAACGACCGGCGTCTCCATGGCGAGGATCGAGGCGAGGGCGAGGAATTTCCGCCGCGAGAACCCGAGGTCGTACGGGTTCGTCCCGGCGTCGGCGGTCAGCCCGACGGCGTCGAGGGCGCGCTCGATCCGACGATCGAGATCCGGCCCCCGCAGACCGAGGTTCCGCGGTCCGAAGGCGACCTCGCGCCGGACGTTCGAGGCAAAGATCTGTCGATCCGGGTTCTGGAAGACGAGGCCGACGGTCCGGGCCAGGTCCGCCACGTGACGTTCGATCGCGTCGGTCCCATCGACGAGAACGCGGCCGCTGGTCGGTCGCAGCAGGCCGTTCAGCTGTCGGACGAGCGTGGACTTGCCGCTGCCGTTCTGGCCGACGAGGACCATCCGCTCACCCGGTTCGATCCGCAGGTCGATCGCCTCGAGCGCGCGCGTCCCATCCGGATACTGGAAGCTCACGTCCTCGATCGCCAACGGGACGCTCATGCGACGGGCTCCAGGTCATCGAAAGCGGCCGTCAACGGGGGATCGAGCGCCATCCCGGCGTCCGCCAGCCGGCGTCGAATGCGAACGGCCGATGGCGCCTCCACGCCCCACGCCGCGAGCCGGTCGTCCGCGAGGACGTCGGCCGACGAGCCGACCGCAACCACGCGCCCACCATCGAGCACGGCGACCCGCTGGGCGAGCCGGGCGAGCAGGTCGGTCTTGTGCTCGGCGATCAGGATCGCCGTTGCCCCGGCGCCCGCCAGATCGGCCAGCGCGGCCCCCACGAGTCGGGTCCCGGCCGGGTCGAGCTGGCTCGTCGGCTCGTCGAGGATCAGACAAGCCGGGCGAAGGACCAGGATCGATGCCAGGGCGACGAGTTGCGCCTGGCCCCCGGAGAGCCGCGTCGGATCGCGCTGACCGAGCCCCGCCAACCCGAGGAGCCCGAGTGCCCATTCGACGCGCTCGACGATCTCGTCGATCGTCAGCCCCAGGTTCCGCGGCCCGAAGGCGACCTCCTCCCAGACGGTCGAAACGGTCCCCGACAGCTGGGTCGCGGGGTTCTGGAAGAGGCTGCCCGCCCGCTGGGCCAGCTGGTGGGGTCGCAGGTCGATCGTGGCCTGGCCGCCCAGCTCGACGCGACCTTCCAATCGTCCGCCGATCGATTGGGGTGCAAGACCCGCTGCGACGAGGCAGACCGTTGTTTTCCCGGCGTCATTCGGCCCGACGAGCCCGAGGACCTCACCAGCCCGGACTTCGAGATCGACGCCGTCGAGCGCCCGTCGCGTGGTCGCCGGGTACTGGTAGCGAACGCCCGTCAGGCGGAGGGCAGGAGCCCGGGTCTCGGGATGGGTCACGGGAGCACGAGCCAGCCCGCGACCGTGCCGATCACGACGGCCAGGATGGCCAGGCCGATCGCCCAGCGCAGGACCCGTTGCTGCACGCCGTCGGGTACGAGCCGGATCGTGGTCCGCCGACCCGGTGCCGAGAAAGCGCGGGCTTCGAGCGCCATCGTCCGCTCCTCGACCTCGGTCAGCGCGCTCGAGATCATCGGTCCGGCGAGCGGCAGAATGCCCCGGATCCGGCGCCACGGGTTGCCTTCGGTATCGAGGCCGCGCGCGCGCTGGGCATCGATGATCTCCGAGGCACGCTCGACGACGCGAGGCACCATCCGGATCGCCGCGCCGATCACGAACACGCCGCGCCGGCCGAGCCCCCGGCTTTCGAGGTCGGAGAGCAGGTCATCGGTCGGGGTCGTGAGCGAGAAGACCGCCACCGAGAGCGCAAAGGCGACGACCCGCAGGGTGGCCTGGAGCGCGGCCGTGAGTCCCGTCCAAGTTGGCGCCAGCGGCCCCACGACGACGATTCGGTCGGTCGCGCCCGGAAAGAGGAAGGTGTTCACGAGCAGGATCGAGATGACGAGCGGGAACGTCGCGAGCACGAAGGGCAGGACGCGCCGCCCGACGCCGCTGACGGCCGCGGTCGCGAGGACCACGGCGAGGACAGCCAGGGGGCCGCTCCAGCCGCGCAGGACGAAGGCCACCGCGGCCTCGGCCAAGGCGATGACCAGCTTGGTCGCCGGATTCAGGCCGAGATACGGGCCGGTCGGATAGCTGAGGACGTAGTCGGGCGGCCGGCGGACCGAGGGCTCGATCAGGGAGCGGCCTCGGCGGTCCCGTTCTCCGCGTAGTGGGTGCCGGTCGTCCGCTCGCCGAGCGGGAACCGGGCGATCAACCGCGGCGACAGGCTGGCCAGGACCATGAAGACGACGAAGCTCGTGATCGTCTTGTCGATCGGGTCGCTGAACAGGCCCTGCCCGAGCGATGCGTTGTAGACGTCGCTGCCGCCCTGGCGGAGCGCCGCGACGAGGAGATCCGTACCGCCACCGGTGACGCCCCCGAAGGCGATCGCCGAGATCGGCGCCGAGATGAAGGCCGCGACGATTCCGGTGATCACGCCGGCGATCGCCACGTACAGACCGGCCAGGTCACGCTTGAGGTAGATGAACCCGGCGACCACGATGGCGGCGATGATCGCGATGGTCAGCGCCGCGGTGTAGACCCAGCTCGCGTAACCGCCGATATTCGGGTCGGTGTAGGCAGGGTTGTTGAGGATCGGGACCACGACGAGGATCACGAGGACCGCCGCGATGACGGCCGCACCGAGCAGCTGCATGCCCGACGCGGGTCGTGACTTGAAGATCCCGAGATAGCCCCACAGCCCGGCCAGCAGGCCGATGGCGCCGGCTACGATCGCGAAGGGTCCGATCGTCCCGCCACCGATCCCGGGGGCGTATTGCCAGATCAGGTTGGAGAGGATGCCGGTGGCCATGCCGGCGAGCGGACCGGCGAGGACGCCGACGAGGATGGTCCCGATCGAATCGAGATAGATCGGCAGCTTGAACACTGTCTGGACGGTGTAACCAAGGACGATATTGATCGCGATGGCCACCGGCATGAGCACGATCACACGCGTCGGGAATTGCCGAGACAGCCAGTCCATCGTCGCTCCTTTTCAGTGTCACCCCTGGGCCGGGGTGGCCGCCGGGTCCTAGCGTGACAGGTTCGGGGCCTCGGCCGCCAGTCTTCCGACACGTTCGATCAGCCGGTCGAGGAACTCGGGGACGTTCGCGCTGACCGCGACATCGAGGTTCGCTGCCTTCCCGGTCAGCCGGCGCCGGTCCGCGACGGTCATCCCGGCCGTGATCTCGCCGCGTGTCTCGACGTCGACGTAGAGCGCCTCGGTCGTGACCAGACTCCGGTCGAGCGCCGCCGCGACGGCGAGCGGGTCGTGGATGAAGGCCCCGTAGAAGCCGTCGTAGCGGGCATGGAATTCCATGTAGAAGCGGAGCGCGTCGGCCACATAGCGGACCACCGGGTTGCTGGCCACCGAGCGCGTCGCGAGCATCGGGTCCTCTCCCCGGGCGAGCGCCACGGAATCGTCGGGCGTGCTGCCGGCCCGTCGGGCGAGCCGGACGACGTCCTCCGGCAGGATTCGGGCCCGCTCAGTGACATCGAGGCCGAGGGCCAGCGGCCGCGGGATCGTCGTATCGGCTTCCCGGGCATCGGCCCACGCCGCGAAGACGATCCTGGCCGCGTCCGGGTCGCAATGGATGTTCCATTCGGTCGTGGGCGTCGTGTTGCCCGACACGCCGTAGGCCCCGCCCATCAGCACGTAGCCCCTGAGCAGGCGGGGGAGGGCCGGCTCGCGCAGGACGGCGATGGCGAGATTGGTCAGCGGCCCGAGCGTGACCAGCATGATCTCACCGGGACGGCGCCTCGCCTCGTCGAGGATCAAGTCGACCGCATGGCGCCCCGAGATCGGACGGGACGGTGGCGGCAGCTCGGCGTGGCCGAGCCCCAGTGGGCCGTGCGTCTCGGGCGTCGTCTCGAGCTTGCGGACGAGCGGGATTTCGCGACCGAGCGCGACCTCCACGTCGGTCCTGCCCGCCAGCTCGAGGACGGCCCGGGTGTTGATCGCGACCTGCCGGGCGTCGACATTGCCCGAGACGCAGGTGGCCGCCACCAGCTCGACGTCGGGCGAGGCAGCGGCGTAGAGCAGCGCGAGGCTGTCGTCGATCCCGGTGTCGACATCGAGGATGAGCGCGGTCCGATCGGTCATGGCTCGATGCTACCCAGCGCCTCCACGGCCTGCCCGACCTCCTCGTCGGGGGTTCTGCCTTCGGCGTCGATGACGTACGCGCCGATCTCGGCGGCCAGTGGCTCGCGGCGAGCCGCCTGCTCGGCGAGGACCCTCTCGGGTGAAGGGCCGTAGATCGGCCGGTGGTCGTCGGGCGAGGCGAACCGGCTCGCGAGCAGCGCTGGGCTGGCGTGGAGCCAGAAGGTCGCCACGCCCGGGTCGCTCAGCGCGGCTCGTCCGCCGGGCGAATCCACGACACTGGCCGCGGCGCTGATGACGGTGGGCTCGCGCGCCGAGAGCGCCTCGATGAGCTGCGCGGTCTCGCGCGCGTGCATCGAGTCGACGCCCTCGCTGTCGCGCAGCTCGCGGACGTTCTGGCCGGTCGCCGCCTCGATATCTGCGTCGGAGTCGCGCCACGCCCAGCCGAGCCGTCTGGCGAGGAGCTGTCCGACCGTCGACTTGCCCGAGCCCATGAGCCCGGTGACGACGACGTGCCGGATCGGTGCCGGCGGCATTGGCGGGGACATGGCGACAGCGTATCCGAGGTCGCGGCCCGTACACTCGCGAGCGTGAACCTCCCCCCGCCGATCACGCCGCCCGCGACGATCGGCATCCTCGGCGGCGGACAGCTGGGTCGGATGCTCGGCCTGGCCGCGCGCGCGATGGGCTACCGCGTCGTGGTGCTCGACCCGGATCCTGAGTGTCCGGCGGCGGCGATCGCCGATCGGGTCGTGACCGGCGCCGACGACGACGTCGCGGCGGCGATGCGCCTCGCCGACATCAGCGCCGTCGTGACCTACGAGCTCGAACACGTTGCCGCCGAGGTCGTCGAGGCGATCGAGACGCAGGTGCCCGTTCGGCCGGGCCGCGGGCCGCTTCTCGTCACCCAGGACCGGCTGGCCGAGCGGCAGTTCGTCGAGGGGGCCGGGGTCGCCGTGGCGCCGTGGCGCGAGGTTCGGGATGTGGCGGACGCGCGGGCGGGCGCGGAGGCGCTGGGTCTGCCACTGCGGCTCAAGCTCCCGATCGGCGGCTACGAC
>JBDTNS010000029.1:0-13795 GCA_039933675.1 Chloroflexota bacterium | reverse complement strand
CACGGCTGTGGCGGATCCTCGCCCTGTTGCGTCGCTACGTCCCGCAGCACGACCTCGAGACGGCCACCGGCATCTCGCCGTGGTTCCTCGCCGAGATGGCACGGAACGTGGCCCTCGAGGCGGACGTGACGAAGGCCGGCGGCCGGCTCACCGAGGCCACCGACACCGACGCGATGAGCCTCCTCGCGACGGTCAAGCGTGCCGGCTTCGGGGATCGCGAACTGGCCGCTCTCGCGGGGGTGACGCAGGCTGCACTCCAGGCGACGCGCATCGGCGTCGGCATCGTGCCGGGCTACGCGATGGTCGACACGTGCGCCGCCGAGTTCGCCGCCGAGACGCCGTACTTCTATTCGACCTACGCCGCGGCGGGATCGACACCGGAGGCGCCACCGATCGCGCGACCCGCGGCCCTCGTCATCGGCTCAGGACCGGTCCGGATCGGGCAGGGGATCGAGTTCGACTATTGCGCGGTCCAGGCCGCCGACACGCTCCGGCGCGCCGGCTGGAGCGCGATCATGATCAATTCGAACCCGGAGACGGTGTCGACCGACTTCGACGCCTCGTCGCGGCTCTACTTCGAGCCGCTCGACCCCGAGAGCGTCCGGAGCGTCATCGATGCCGAGACCGCCGACGGCGAGGCGCTTCTCCCGGCCGTCGTCGCGTACGGCGGCCAGACGCCGCTCAACCTCGCCGCACCGCTCGCTGCGGGCGGGGTTCCGCTCCTCGGATCGAGCCTCGAGACGATCGACCAGGCTGAGGAGCGCACGCGCTTCTCGGCACTGCTTGATCGACTGGGGATCCCGCAGCCCGAGGGCGGGATGGCGCATTCGATGGAGGAGGCGCTGACGCTCGCCGAGCGGATCGGCTACCCGGTCATCGTCCGCCCCTCGTTCGTCATCGGCGGGCTCGCGATCGATTTCTGCTACTCGCCCGAGGACCTGGCCCGCCAGCTCGCAGCGGCGACGGTGGTCGATCCCGATCGCCCGGTCCGGATCGACCGCTATCTCGAGGGCGTCGAGGTCGATGTCGACGCGGTCTCGGATGGCGAGCTCGTGCTCATCCCCGGTCTCCTCGAACACGTCGAGCGGGCCGGGGTCCATTCGGGCGACTCGGTCGGGATGTTCCCGCCACAGACGGTTTCGGAGGGAGATCAGGCGCTCATCGTCTCGACGATGGAGCGGATCGTCCTGGCGCTCGGCGGGCGCGGGCTGGTCAATGCCCAGTTCATCGTGCGCGACGACGGCGTCTACCTCATCGAGGTCAACCCGCGCGCGTCGCGGACGGTGCCGTTCATGTCGAAGGTGACCGGCGTCCCGATGGTCGAGCTCGCCGTCCGGATCTCGCTCGGCGCCACGCTCCCGGCGCTGGGCTGGTCGGGCGGGCACCTGCCACCACCGGCCTTCGTCGCGGTCAAGGCGCCGGCCTTTTCGACGGCCAAGCTGCGCGGCGTCGATCCATCGGTCGGGCCCGGCATGCAATCAACGGGCGAAGTGATCGGGATCCACGTCGACCCACGCGTCGCGCTGGCCAAGGCGCTGCTCGGTGCCGCGCTCGTGCCACCGCGCCCGGGCGCCGATGGCGCGCTCGCGCTGCTCTCGATCGCCGATCGCGACAAGGCGACCCTCCCACGTCTCGCTGCCGCCCTTGCCGGCGCCGGCTATCGGATGGCCGCTACGCCCGGGACCCGCGCCGCGCTCGCCGACGCCGGGTTCGACGCCCGGCCGGTCGCGAAGCTCGGGGAGGCCGCCGATGTGGCCGCGGGCGAGGTCCCGATCCTCGAGCTTATCGCATCGGGCGAGGTCCGCCTCGTGGTCAACACCCCGACGCCGCGCTCGGGTGCGGTCCGCGACGCCGCCGAGATCCGGTTGGCGGCCACCGCGGAGGGGATTCTCTGCCTGACGGCGATCGAGACCGCGGTTGCCGCGGCGGAGGCGCTCGACCCGGAGATCGCCGGCCGGCTCGCCGACGTTCGTTCGCTCGAGGAGTGGGTACCCGCGAGCCGGCTGGTAACGACCCCGGTCTGAGGACCGGTCAGGTGGGCGGCGTCACGATGATCGCCTGGCCGAGCGACCAGAGGGTCAGCGTCGTCAGGCCGACCATCACGATGGCGAGCGGGAGCTGGCGACGCCGCAGCCCGCCGGCGCTGATCCCGGGCGGTGCTTCCGCGGCCGCCACGACATGGCCGCCCCAGGCGCCGAGCATGTGGCCGCCGACCACCGCCGCGAGCTGGATCGTCCAGACGAGGCCGGGTGGCAGCCAGTCGCCGGTCGGCGCGTGGAAGGCCGTCCCGAACAGGTTGGCGCCTTTCTGTAGCGGGTCGGAGATCGCGATGAGGATCGCCTGCCCGTTGATCAGGAGATAGGTCAGGTAGTGGGCGACGAGGTAACCGAGCGCGATCGGGAGGAGTCCGGCCCCAGTCGCGTCGAGGCCGACCGTCCGCGAAACCCCGAAGGCCAGCACGACCACGATGCCGAGCCAGGCAAAGAGGAGGAGGGTCTTCTCGGCGATCCCCGGGGCACCGAACAGGTTGAAGAACGCCTCGGTCTGCGACAGGCCGTCGAAGATGATCGAGGAGACGCCGAGCGCGACGAGCGTCAAGTCGGCCGCCGACCAGCTTGATTCGAGGAGGCCGCTCCCAAAACCGCGTGGTCGGACGCGGCCGTCCTCATCGACGAGCGCCAAGGGGGCCAGTCGGCCGAGGAGACGGAACCAGACGGTGAAGGTCTCGCCCTGCGAGCGCCATTCGTCGCGACCGAACTGCGCCATCATCGCTACCGTGAATGCGCTGTAGCCGACGAGGACGATGAACAGGGTCGCCGGGCCGGCCTGGATCACGAGCTCGAGCCAGACGAAGAACGCGAAGCCGATCACCGCCGGCCAGCGGCCCAGCGTGGCCGGGTAGTCGGCCGTGGCCCAGCCCTCGATCCGGAGCCCGCGCAGGAGCGCCGCGCCGAGATCATGGAGCGTCGAGAACGGATCGAGGAAGTGCCACGCGGGTCCGAAGACCGCGGAGACGATCGCGAGGCCGACCCAGCCGTAGACCCACAGGAAGAGCGTCGCGACGTCACCGTCGCTCGTCCCGCCGGCCAATCCCTGCGCCACGATCCAGAGCCAGCCGAGCAGGCCGACCGCGCGCAGCAGGACCCGCAGCCAGGCCGGGGGGAGCGAGCCGGGGACCGCGGGTGGCAGCGGGGCCGCGCGGACGTCCCGGACGATCACGAAGGCGAAGGAGAGCGCGACGGTCGCCGCCGCGCCAACGAGGTAGACCGCCAGCGGCAGCCGGCTCGTATAGGTGGCGTTCAGCGCATGGGCGGCCACCGCGGAGGGGAGGACGATCGCCAGCCCGACCGCCAGGCCCAATGCGCGGGCGAAGGCAGCCACGAGGCGACGATGCCCGCCCCTGATCACGTCGGGTTGGATGGGCGGTTGCGGCGGCTCAGCAGGTAGGCGGCACCGGCCGCGATGAGGATCAGGGCGACAATGATCGGGAGGATGACGTCGCCGCTCCCCGTCGTGCGGCCCACGGCCGAGGGCAGGGGAGTGGGGCCGGCAGACGCGCTTGGCGTAGCGACAGGTGCGCTCGCGGAGGGCGCCGTGGACGGGGCCGCCGACGGTGTCGCAGCCGCGCTGGGTGGCGCGGCCGTGACCGTGAACGTCCACGTCCCGCGTTCGACGTGGAGGTCCATTGAATTCGAAGTCCATTCGACCGAGTACGAGCCCGCGCCGAGCGGGGTCGCGGGTGTGGCGATCATCCGGGTCGTATCGGTCGGATCGACGGTGCCACTGGCAACCGTCGACCCAGAGCTCTCCTTGACCAGGAGGCTGCTGCCGCTCGGCGTCATCGCCTCGCTGAAGATGCCGGCGACCTCGGTGAGGGGCGCGCGCACCGTGGCCTTGTCGGCCGGTGTCGGAATGACGAGGTCCGCGTGCGCGGCCGCGACGCCGGGCGAGATGAGGGTCGCGAACGACGCGAGGAGGAGGAGCGCCGCGCCGCGGCGCGGGGACCGGTGGATGGTCATGGCTGCGAGTCTACAAACGTTCCGCACGGGACGCTGTCCTGGGTGAGCCGGGCGCCCTCCTGCGCCCGCGATGAGCGGCGGTTCCGCCGGTCGTCCGGGCCGAACGGCGGTACGATCGTCGCCAACGATCCGACGCGGCCCGCCGCCGCCGTACACGTCAGCCGAGGGAGCCAGCGTGCCAACATCCGTCCCCGAGGTCGCCTTCAGCGACCAGCGTCTCGCCAACGGCCTGCGTGTGATCGTCGCCGAGGACCACCTCGTCCCGGTCGTCGCGGTCAACCTCTGGTACGACGTGGGATCCAAGCACGAGGTCCCGGGCAAGACCGGCTTCGCCCACCTCTTCGAACACGTCATGTTCCAGGGCTCGCGCCACGTCGCGAAGGCCGAGCACATCGCGCTCGTCCAGGCCGCCGGCGGGACGATGAACGGCTCCACCTGGCTCGACCGGACGAACTATTTCGAGACCTTGCCGGCGCACCAGCTTGAGCTCGCGCTCTGGCTCGAAGCCGACCGGATGGCGACCCTGCTCGACGCGCTCAGCCAGGAGAATCTCGACAACCAGCGCGAAGTCGTCAAGAACGAGAAGCGCTGGTCGTACGACAACCGCCCGTATGGGTCGTTCCAGGAGAAGCTCCAGGCGCATCTCTTCCCGCCGGAGCACCCGTACCACCATTCGACGATCGGTTCGATGGATGACCTCGACGCGGCCACGATCGAGGACGTCAGCGCATTCTTCCGGACCTACTACGCCCCGAACAACGCGGTCCTCTCGGTGGTCGGCGATGTCGAGACGGCCAACGTGATGCGCGCCGCCGACCGCTACTTCGGGGCGATCCCGGCGAACCCCGACATTCCGCCGCTCGGCGACCTGTCGCTGCCGGCGATCCTCGGCGCGGAGCGGCGCGAGACGGTCTTCGACAAGGTGCCACTGCCGCGGGTCCATGTCGGTTTCCGTGCACCGGTCTTCGGCGATCCGCGTCTCGACGCCCTCGACCTGGCCGGCCAGATCCTCTCGGGCGGGAAGGGAAGCCGGCTCAATCGCCGCCTGGTCCGCGACGAGCGGATCGCCCAGGACGTGGCGATCTTCACACTCGGGTTCATCGGCGGCGCGTCGATCACCGCCGGCTGGGCGACCGTCCGGCCGGGCGTCTCGGTGGCGCGGGTCGAGGCTGCGCTCCACGAGGAACTTGAACGTCTCGCGACGGAGCTGGTGAGCGATGACGAGCTGACCCGCGCCAAGGCGCTGATCGAGGCGGACGAGCTCGGTGCGCTCCAGCGCGTCGAGGAGCGGGCCGACCGGCTGTCGATGTATGCGACGCTGTTCGACGAGCCGGCGCTCATCAACCGGATGCTGCCGCGCTACCTGGCGGTCACCCCCGAGGCGATCCGTGACGTGGCCGCGGCCGTCTTCCGGGCCGATAACCGAGTCGTCCTGACCTACCTGCCCGAAGGCCCGACCGGGGACGAGACCGCGCTGGCGGACGGCGCGACGACCGACGAGACCGGCGACGACGAGGTGGCGGCATGAGCACGGCACTCGATCCGAGCCGCGACGGTCCGGTGATCGCGGAGCGGCCCGCGCCCAGCGCCCCGCGGCAGTACGAATTCCCGGCCGTCGCGAGCCACCGGCTGTCGAACGGCATGACGGTCCTCGTCGCCAACCTGCCCGGTCGCCCGCTCGTCTCGGCCTCGATGACCGTGGTCGGCGGGGCGGCGGAGGAGCCCGCGAGCCAGGCGGGGGCCACGGTCCTCGCCGCTCGGGCGTTGACCGAGGGAACCGAACGCTACGACGCAATCGCCCTTGTCGAAGCCTCCGAGCGCCTTGGCGCCTCGCTCCATGCCGAGGCCGGCTGGGACGCGCTTCACGTCGGCGTCGACGTGGCCGCCGCGCGACTCGGGCAGGCTCTCGAGCTCGTCGCCGAGGTCCTCCTCCGCCCGACCTTCCCCGCGTCCGAGATCGAGCGCCTCCGCGACGAGCGGCTCAACGACCTCCTCCAGGTCAAGGCCGATCCGCGCCGGCGGGCCGAGGAGGCCTTCGTCGCGACGATCTACGCACCCGGGGCGGCCTACCACCGTCCGTCGGGCGGGACGCGCGAGACCGTCGAGGGCCTCACGGCCGAACGGCTTGAAGCCGTCTACCGCCGCATCCTCGATCCGAGCCACGCGACGCTCGTCGTCGGCGGTGATCTCGGCGACCAGGATGTCCTCGCCCTCGCCGAGCGGCTGTTCGGGTCGTGGATGCGAGCCGGCGTCGACGCGGCACCTCCCTCGACCGACGGGTCGGCCGGGATAGTGGATACGCGAGCGTCGGGTGGCCGCGTCGTCCGGGTGATCCACCGGCCGGGCTCGGTCCAGACCGAGATCCGGATCGGTCATCGCGGCCTGCCGCGGCGGATCGACGACTTCCATGCCGTCTCGGTCATGAGTGCGATCCTCGGCGGCCTGTTCAATTCCCGCCTGAACATGAAACTCCGCGAGGAGAAGGGCTACACGTATGGGGCCGGCGCCGGGTTCGACATGCGGCGGGGCGCAGGCCCGTTTTCGGCGAGGGCGGCCGTCAACACGGACGTGACCGTCCCGGCCATCCTCGACACGATCGCCGAGTTGACGCGTATGCGCGACACCCCGGTCAGCGAGACCGAGCTCGTTGCAGCGCGCGATTTCCTGATCGGCGTCTTCCCGCTTCGCTTCGAGACGGCAGGCGCGGTCGTCGGGGCACTCGGCGGGCTGGCCGTCCACGGTCTCCCAGTCGAGGAACTCGTCGGGTATCGGGCGCGCGTCGAGGCGGTCGGGATCGATGCCATCGCCGCCGCGGCGCGGTCGCACCTCCACGTCGATGACGCGTCGATCGTGCTCGTCGGCGACTACGATGCATTCGGACCGGTCCTCGAGGCAGCGGGGCTCGGTCGGGTCGAGGTCGAACGCGATGCCGTGCCGGCCGCAGGCCCGATCGACGGCGTTCCGCAACCGGGTCCGATCGACGCCGACGTCGAGACGGGCCCCACCGTCGGTGCCGAAGCGCCGGTCATCCCCGGCATCGACGGCGAACCGGTCGATCCGGACGCCGGCGACGCGGCCGCGGAACCGCGCTGAGGCGGGTTGAAACCTTTTCGCGGCGGTTCGTCTCAGGGGAGTAGCGCCGGTCGACCGATCGGCAACCCGGGGAGTTGAACACGATGCGAAACGACGTCGCACTGGTCCGCGGCCTCGGTGTCGCCGTGGTTTCGGTCTTTCTCGTGGCTGGTGCCGCGTTCGCGGCCGACAGTTTGACCCGTACCTCGAGCGACGACGTGCCGGCCATCGCCGGCAGCGGCCAGACGGCCGAGCCGACCGAGACCGCCGAACCGACGGAGACTGCCGAACCGACCGAGACGGCCGAGCCGGCGGAGACCGCTGAGCCGGCTGAGCCGGCCAAGGCCACGGAAACGGCCGAGCCGACCGAAACGCCCGAGGTCCATCACGCGGCGGCCACGCACGCCCCCAGCGCAACCGAGGCGGCCGACGCGGGCGACGACAACGACGCCGATGACGCGGCCGAGACGGCCGAGCCGAGCGACGATCAGGGCCAGGACGGGCCCTCCGCCACGGACGACCACGGCGGCGACAGCGGCGACAACGGTTCCGGTGGCGATAGCGGCAGCGGCTCGGGTGGCGGCGGCGACTGACGCTGGACCGACCAACCGGCCGGAGCGCGGGTGCGCGAGCGGATGCTGGACCGACGGACTGGGCCGACCTCCCGCATCATGGAGATCGGCCGAGTCTCGGCATCCCGCCCGGACGCCCGAGCCACTCGCCGGAGTCGACCCATCGATCGCGCCGTCTTCAGGGAATCGGACCAACTGCTCGATGAACGCTCGATTGTCGATGCGGTTCTCGCCGGGGATCGCGATGCCTACCGGCACCTCGTCGAGCGGGAATCCACCTCGGTCGTCCGCGCCTGCCATCGCATCCTCGGCAGCCTTCCCGAGGCTGAGGACGCCGCCCAGGAGGCCTTCGTGACCGCCTATCGGGCCCTTGGCAGCTGGCGCGGCGACGGTCCGTTCGGGGCGTGGCTGACGCGGATCGCGGTTCGCATCGCGTTGCGCCAGGTTGGTCAGCGGCGCTCTGTCACCTGGCTCGAGCCGGGGGGCCTGCATGCCGACGGAGCCGTCGACGCAGGCACGGCGGTGACCGACACACACTCGATGCAGGCCATGCCCCACACGGACCCGGCGGCGATCGCCCTCCGCGCCGAACGCGAGTCCGACCTGCGCATGGCGGTCGCGACGCTTCCGGAGCCGTATCGCGAGGTCGTCACGCTGCGCTTCTTCGGCGAACTGTCGCTCGAGGAGATCGCGCGCGTCACGGAACGTCCCCTCGCCACGGTCAAGACACACCTGCGCCGAGGGCTACTGCGCCTGCGCGCCACGGTCGAACCTGGGAGTGGCTTGTGAGCGGCGGAGCACCTCGCTTTGACCCCTCCGAGATCGATTCGGGCAACCCCGGCGATCGGTCGATCGTTGAGCGGGCCGACCTGCTGGCGGCGGCTCGCGAGCTCGAAGCGCTGGCCGGGATCGACGGCATTCGCCCGACCGAGGGCTTCGACGACCGGGTCATGCGCGCCATCGCGGCACAGCCGGCGCCGCGTGCCATGGCCGGCGCGGGCGCACGGCCTGCCTGGTTCGGCGTTCCGCTTGCGCTGCGCAACGCCTGGGCGGTGGCCGGGACGAGCGGCCGCCCGCTCGCGGTGCGTGCCCAGGCGCTCGCCTTCGTGCTGCTTGTCTGCCTGGTGGCCGGCTCGCTCGTGACCGCGGCGGGCGCGCTGACGGTTGGCGGTCTGCTTGGCCAGCACCCGGACGCGACGCCTTCGACCGCTCCGGCCCCGACGGCCCCGGCATCGACGCCGACCCCAAGTCCGAGCCAGACCCCGGAACCGACGCCGACGCCCGGCATCGAAGAGAGCCCGAGTCCCGGAACAACCACCGACCCTGGTGAGACCACCCGGCCAACCGCCACGCCAACGGGCGCTCAGACGCCACGCCCGACGGAGACGCCGGAACCGACCGATACGCCGCAACCCACTGACAGCCACGGCAGCGACGAAAGCGGTGGCGGCAGCCCCGGTCCGGGCTAGCGCTTCCGGGTACCCTCACGAGGTGATCATCGTCATCGGTTCTCCCATCGGCCGGCTCGGTGACGGCGTGATCGAGGCGGCCGGGATGGCGGCGCGGGTCGCCCTCGCGGCGGCCGCGATCGGGCGGACCGTCCAGCTCGTCGGCAAGACGGGCGACGACCCGACGGCCGATGCCGTCGTCCTCGACCTGGCACGCGGCCATGTCGGCCACGCCGCGCTCCTGCGCGATCCGGCACGCGCGACGCGGCTCGAGGCACCGCCCACCGATACTCCCGACGACGATGCGGAAGCGTTCGTCGCCGGCGACGAACCACCGCCGGCGGGCATCTCGGCCAGCGAGCCCGTCATGGCGACGCCCCTCGGTGACGGGCGCTCCGGGCCGGCCCTCGAGGCGGCGGACGTCGAGCTCGGGCTGCGCTACCTGACCGAGTTCGCGGTCGTCGTCGTCGCCGAACCGGTCGAGCCGACGATCGTCGCGATCGTTGCCGACGCAGCGCGCTGGGGCGAGGCACGGATGATCCTCGTTGTTGGCGCAGGGGAGCGCGCTCCGGCGGATCTCCCCGCCGACGTTGTCGTCTTCGAGGCGCCCGACGCAGACCCGGGGGGCGCGTTCGCGACACTTGTCGGGAGCTTTGCCGCGGCACTCGACGGCGGCGCCGACCCGGCGGACGCGTTCGCGGCGTCGATCGCCTCGGACGGCTGGACGGGCACCGCCGGCGACTGAGCGCGGGGGCCTACGCGAGTCGGGCGATCAGCTCGGGGCCATCGTGGCGGACATCGTTCACGAGGCGTTCGACCGGGTAGACCTCGAGATCGACGACCTCGTTCGGAACGAGAAGGCCAATCAGTTCGCTCGCCGCGGCCGGAGTGGGATCGAGCCAGCGCGACCACGCATCGGGTTCGATCACGACCGGCATCCGATCGTGGAGATCCGCGAGTGCGTCATTCGGTGTCGTGGTGATGATCGTGAACGTGCGCCGCACCGTGCCGGTCGCCGGGTCCCGCCAACCCGACCACAGACCCGCTAGGGCAAGCGGCAGGCCGCCGCGCTGGACGACCCGGTACGGCTGACGCACGGCTCCCTCCCGCTTCCACTCGTAGAACGAGTCGACCGGGACGAGGCAGCGCTTGCGGGTGAAGGCGTCGCGGAAGGCCGGGCTGGTCGCGATCGTCTCAGCCCGCGCGTTGAACATCCGGGAGCCAACCTTGGCGTCGCCGGCCCAGTGCGGGATGAGGCCCCAGCGGTACGCGATGACGGCTCTCCGCTCATCGCGCTGGACGACGACGACGGCTTCGTCGGTCGGCGCCACGTTGTAGCGATCGCCGGGGTCGTCGGCGAGCGGCTCGGCACCGAAGATCTCGGCAAACTCCGAGGCCGGGCGCTCCTGGGTGAACCGTCCGCACATCCGGCCAAGTCTAGTATCGTCCGGACGATGGACGACGCTCCGCCACCGCCCGCACCGCTCGACCCACGGGCGAGCGGTCCCTTGACCCGAGCGGCCGCCCTGGAGCTGCTCGATCGCGGCAGCACGCTCCTTGCCTCGGGCGACTTCGCGCAGGCGGGCGCGCTCTTCTCGCGAGTCGTCGGGTTCGACGACCCGGCAATCACGGCGGCCGCGCTCCTCGGCCTTGGCGAGGCGCATTACCGGCTCGATGACGAGAACGCCGCGGTCCAGAGCTGGACCGCGGTCATCCAGCTTCCCGAGACGCCGTCGACCTACACCGCCTGGAGGAACATCGCGGCAGCGCGTGTCCGCGATGGTGACCTCGTCCGCGCGATCGATGCCTACCGCGAAGCCGACCGTCGCGCGCCGGCCGCCGACAAGGCCGAGATATCGACCCGGCTCGGCTGGCTGACCAAGGAAACCGGCAATACCCGAGCGGCCCAGGGCTACTTCGCGCGGGGTCGTGGCGACGGGCGGCGACTCACGCTCACCCTCCTGATCCTCGCGATCACCAGCATCATCTCGCTGACGGCCCTCTTCTCATCGGAGGGCGACGCGATCATCCGCGCGCTGATCCTCGATAAGCAGGCGATCGCCGACGGGGAGTACTGGCGCCTGTGGAGCGTCACCCTCCTCCACGCGGATCCACTCCACCTTGCCTTCAACATGTACGCGCTGTACCTCGCCGGGACGGTCATCGAACGCTGGTACGGCTGGCTTCGCTACGCGATGTTCTACCTCGCGTGCGCCGCCGCCGGCTCGACCGCGAGCTTCGTGTTCAGTGGCGGGAACTTCGCCGTCGGCGCCTCGGGCGCGATCTTCGGGCTGTTCGGCATCTTGTTCGCGGCCGGCCGGATCCACCACCCGGTCGATCGCGAGAGTCGCGGGCTGATGAGCCAGATCGGGTTCCTCGTGCTCATCAACATCGCGTTCGGCTTTGCCTCGGGCGGCGAGATCGACAACGCCGCGCATCTTGGTGGGCTCGCAGCCGGCCTCTGGCTCGGGGCGCTGCTCCCGCCGAATGCGGTGCCGACGCTCACGTCGCTGTGGCGCCGCCCGGTGCCGGGCGGTCGGCCCGGAACGCCCGGAACGCCGGGAACGCCGGGAACGCCGGGCACCTCCGCGATCCCCGCGATCCCGGGGCCTCTCGGAACCCGGGCGGCGACCGCGACCGGTACGACGACCGCCCCCGGTTACCTGGTCGTCCTCGGCGTCGCGGTCATTGCGGCCGCGGTCGTGGCCGGGATCGCGGTGGGGACGACGGCGCGCACGGGATCGACCGGGGGGCGGGCCCCCGTTGCGCTGGTGGCCGGACACCACGACCGCTCGGGTTCATAGACACGGTCCATGTTCGCCACGCTGCTCGGCGCCCTTCCGCGGCCGCCACTTCCCGAGGGGGCGCCACGGGACGAATTGGTCGAGGTGGCCGTCCGGGCGCAGGAGACCGCCGGCCTCGATCCCGTCACGGACGCTGGCCAGCGCGGCGACCCCCCCGGCCTTGACGGCGAAGACGGCCGGCCCGGCGACGCCGCCCACCTGGCGGCCATTTGGGAGGCGACCCAGCGACTGACGGTCCGCGCGGTCAAGCAGGCGCTCGTGGGGCCGTACACGCTCGGGCGGTCGGGTGGTGGCCGGGTCCGCGACCGGCGCACTGCAACGCTTGAGGCGGCCCGCTACCTCAACGGCGTGCTCCGTGAGCTGGGAGCGGCGGGCTGTCCGCTGATCGAGGTCCACGAACCGTCGGCCGTTTCGATCGGAGCCGACGCCGCGGAACGCAACCTGTTCGCGGAGGCGCACCGCCGTCTCCTGGATGGCGTCGACGGGACGCACCGCTCGCTCGCCGTGACCGGCGGGAACGCGGACGGGGCCGGGATCGAGACGATCCTCGGCGCGCCATACGACAGCCTGGCCGTCGATCTTATCGCGGGTCCGGACAACTGGCGCCTCGTCGTCAACGCCCCTGGCGACCGCGGGATCGTGTGCGGGGCGCTCTCCGCGGCATCCGATTCGGACGATGGCCCCGAGCTCCTGCTATGGGCCGTCGCCTATGCGGCCTCGAGCGGCGGTCGAGGGCCGGAGCGGGTCGGCCTCGCCACGGCATCGTCGTTAGCCGAGCTCCCGTGGGCGACGGCAGTCCGCAAGCTCGAGCGTCTCGGCGACGCGGCGCGTCTCATCGGGCTGCCCCGCGACGAGCGTCTCCAGGCGCTCGATCCGCGCGCGGTCAGCAGTCGCAGTGCGGCGCTCGGACGCGTCGAGCCACGGCCGACCCGCGCGGCGGCAGACGAACGAGATCGAGGGCGGGACCGGACTTGATTCCAATGCCTCGCGGTGCCACCATCGACGATCCCACCACCGCCATGCAGCGGCGGTTGGTTCGGAACGGGAGGGTGGGTTACAGGGACGGGAGCTTCGTCAGCCGCCGGCTCGGTCGCACGCGCCATAGGAGGTTCAAGCCCGTGAGCGAACACATCACGTTCGTCGTCAATGGGACGGCCCGTGAGCTCGATGTCGAACCACGCCGGCTCCTCGTCCAGGCGCTCCGGGAGGACCTCGACCTGACCGGCACCCATGTCGGCTGCGATACCAGCCAATGCGGGGCGTGCACCATCCAGCTCGATGGCCGGGCAATCAAGTCGTGCACGATGCTCGCCGTTCAGGCGGACGGCTCGGAGATCCGGACGATCGAGGGGCTTGCCGACGGTGAGACGCTCCACCCGATGCAGAACGCGTTCTGGGAGAAGCACGGCCTCCAGTGCGGCTTCTGCACCCCCGGCATGATCATGACCGCGGTGGATCTGCTCAGCCACAACCCCGATCCGACCGACGACGAGATCCGTCACGCGATCGAGGGCAACTTCTGTCGCTGCACGGGCTACCAGAACATCGTCGCCGCAATCCGCCTCGCCGCCGAGACCATGCGGTCCGGCGTCGCGGTGAGCGCATAGGGCGGGAGGACGAGATGACCGTCGACACCACCACCGATCCGCTCGGCGCAGCGATCAAGCGGGTCGAGGACCCGCGCTTCATCACCGGCAACGGGAACTACCTCGACGACATCAAGCTGCCGTCGATGACCTACATGTCGATCCTGCGGAGCCCGTACGCGCACGCCAACATCCGCTCGATCGACACGGCCGCCGCCGCCTCGATGCCGGGCGTCGTCGCCGTCATCGTCGGTGCCGACATCCCGTACAACCCGCTCCCGATGGCCTGGCCCG
>JBDTNS010000028.1:0-13847 GCA_039933675.1 Chloroflexota bacterium | reverse complement strand
CGCGGACGCAATGATCGAGGAGGCCGAGGGCGTCGCAGGCTTCCACCCGGAGCGGATCCGGCCCCGCGCCGAAGCGGATCGGCGGCGGGATCTCGTCATCCCGGACGATCCGACCGTTCTGTCCTACCTGCTCTCGGGGATCGTCCAGATCGAGATGCCGCGCCGGCAGGCACTGCTCGAGGCTGCGACGACGACGGCGCGGCTCGAGGCGCTCATCCGCCTGCTGGACCGGGAAATCGTGCTGCTCGGCAGCAGGTTGCGCCTGTTCGCGCCCGATCCACAGTCGATGCGCGGGCCACGGCGGAGCTGAGTACGGCCAGCCCAGGCCCCGGGCGGACCGGCGCTCAGCGCGCCTCGAAGGAGCGCTTCGAGAGGCCGTAGAAGTAGCCCTCGATCGTGAACTCGGGCTCGTCGTCGGGCCTGGCGACGGCGCCGAGCGTGACGAAGAGGGGCGCGAAGTGCTCGACCGTGGGGTGCGCGTATGGCATCCCCGGTGCCTTCTCGCGGAAGGCGAACAGCTCGTCGACGTCGCCGCGGACGAGCGCCTCGGTCGCCCACTGGTCGAAATCGATCGACCATTGCGGCGCGCCGGCCTTGCCGGCGAAGTACTCGTGGACGTACGGCAGGCCGTGGGTGAGGAAGCCGCTCCCGACGATGAGCACGCCCTCGTCGCGCAACGGCGCGAGCCGCCGCCCGATGTCGAAGAGGTGCTGCGGATCGAGGTCGGGCATCGACATCTGGAGGACCGGGATCTTCGCCTCGGGGAACATGGCCTTGAGCGGGACCCATGCGCCGTGGTCGAGCCCGCGCGTCTCGCGCTCGAGGACGGGCTCGTTGTGCGGCATGAGCGCCCGGACCCTGGCGGCCAGCTCTGGCGCCCCCGGCGCGTCGTAGGTCAACTCGTAGTAGTGCTGCGGGAAGCCGTAGAAGTCGTAGACGAGCGGGACCGACCGCGTCGAGCTGAGCGCGATCGGCGCGGTCTGCCAGTGGGCGCTGACGATGAGGATCGAGCTCGGGCGCGGCAGGGACTCGCCCCACGCCCCGAGCTCACCCATCCACTCCACGTCCTCGAGCAGCGGCGGGGCGCCATGACCGAGATAGATCGCCGGCAGCGGCCCACTGCGTTCGAGGACGTTTGCCATGGTGGCAGCGTACCCCGAACCCGAGGGCCATGGTCCGGGTGCGCCAAGCCGAGGCTGTAACAACACGGGTTCGCCGGCGTCGGAATGGTGTTGAGCGGCACGGAAACCCGTCGATGGTCGACGGCCCACGCAAGTCGACAGGAGTTGGCGATGCAGGACGGGCAGGAACCGGTGACCAGTCGCTGGGTTGTGCAGCCGGCACCCGCGCCAGGGCCATGGGTCCGGGTCGGCGTCATCGCGGCTGTGCTCTGGCTGGTCGTCGGTCTCGCCGTCTCGTATCTGAGCGCTCAGGCGGTCGGACCGACGGTCTCCGCCTGGCTCGCGCTCCTCACCGGCCCAGTCATGGTGGGCATCTTCGTGGTCATCGTCGGTCGGCGCGCCGGGCTCCGTGGCATGGGCAACTGGATCCGGGCCGGCTTCCTCGCGGTTGTGACGGTCATCCTTTTCTTCAGCGCCGCGATCTTCTTTGCTGCACTCGGCGGATTTCTGCCCTCCAACGGGTCCTCGGGCATCGAGACCCTCGCATTCGGGACAGGTGGCTCCGATTGCACGATGGCGTCGATGTTCGTGGTCGGTGACCCGATCCGATCGGTCGCCGAATTCTGACCGGACCTGCCGGCCGGAACAACCGTGACGTTCCAATTATCGCGAGTTGGCGCGTGAGCGGCGAATTTGACGTCACCGAATGAGCGGCGAACCTATTCGCTGAAGCGCTCTTCTTTCCAGGGGTCGGCGTCGTTGTTGTAGCCGTAGCGCTCCCAGAAGCCGAGCTGGTCGTGGTCGAGGAACTCGAGGCCGCGGACCCACTTGCTGCTCTTCCAGAAGTACTTCTTCGGGATGAGCATGCGGAGGGGAGAGCCGTGCTCGAGCTCGAGCGGCTCGCCGCCGAAGGTGTCGGCGAGGAGGACGTCGTCGTCATCGAGGACCGAGAGCGGCACGTTCGCCGTGTAGCCCTGCTCGGCGTGCGAGACGACGTGGGTGGCGCTGGGGCGGACGCCAGCCATCTCGAGGATCGTCTGGATCGGGACGCCCTCCCAGGTGGTATCGAGCTTCGACCAGCGCGTCACGCAATGGATGTCCGTGTTCACCGTCTTGCGCGGCAGACCCTTGAACTGCTCCCAAGTGAGCGTGAACGGTGAGTCCACCTCGCCCCACACCTTGAAATCCCAGGTCGCGAGGTCCGTTTTCGGCACCGATCCGTAGTGCAGGACCGGGAACTTGTCCGTCTTGTACTGGCCGGGCGGGATGCGCTCGGCGACGGCCGGGTCCTGCTCCTTGGCACCAAAGAGTCGTTCGAACATGGTGCTCCGTCCTCGATCGTGGATGCGGCCTCAATCGTCTCATACCGTCGCCGTCGGACCTAACCGGACTTCGACGCTCGCTGCGGTACCCTTCGCGGGTGCCAACGCCCGAACCGACTGCCATCCCGCGCGTCATCATCGTCATGCCGGCCTACAACGCGGCCAAGACGCTGGAGCGGACCTACGCCGACATCCCCCACAGCCTGGTCCACAAGATCATCCTCGTGGACGACGTGTCGCACGACGAGACCGTCGATGTCGCGGAGCAGCTCGGGCTCGACGTCATCATCCACAGCCAGAACCGAGGCTACGGCGGGAACCAGAAGACCTGCTACGACGCCGCGCTCGAGGCCGGCGCCGAGATCGTGGTCATGCTCCATCCCGACTACCAGTACGACGCAACGCGGATTCCAGCGCTCATCGCCCCGATCGTCGACGGCTCGCGTGACCTGATGCTCGGCAGCCGGTTTCTCGGCGATCCGCTGGCCGGCGGGATGCCGCGCTGGAAGTACGTCAGCAACCGGTTCCTGACCGGTCTCGAGAACTTCGCGTTCGGGCTGCACCTGTCGGAATACCACACCGGGTTGCGCGCCTACAGCCGACATCTCCTCGAGACCGTTCCGTACCAGCTCAACAGTGACGACTTCGTCTTCGACCAGGAGCTCATCGCGCAGGTCGTGGCGGCCGGGATGCGCGATCGGATCGGTGAGGTCGGGGTGCCGACCCGCTACTTCGAGGAGGCATCGTCGGTCGGCTTCCGTCGCAGCGTCGTCTACGGGCTTTCGACGCTCCGGGTGGTCGGCCGCTACCTGCTCCACCGGCTCCGAGTGCGGCATTCGCCGAAACTCGCCGCACGCCGACCCGACTGAGCGGCTGGCCGGCGCCCCGATGAGCCGCACCGCCCTGTTGCGTGGGGCACTCGGGATCGCCATCAGCATCGTCGCGATCTGGATCCTGCTGCAGTCCGTCGACATCGCCAAGGCAGCCGAGGCGCTGCGTACCGCGTCGCCGGCCTGGATCGGGCTGATGGTCCTGACCGCGGTGGTCGACGTGAGCGCCCGCGGGGCACGCTGGCGAGCGCTCCTGGCACCGATCGCTCCGCTGCCGTTCCGGCGCGTCCTGGGTTACACGTTCATGGGGTATCTCGCCAACAACGTCCTGCCGGCACGGCTTGGCGAGCTTTACCGGAGCCACGCGCTGGGCGAGGGCGAAGGCGTGAGTCGGACGACGGTGCTCGGGACCGTGGTCGTCGAGCGCGTCGTCGACACCGTCATGGTCGTGGCGATCGCGACCATCGCGGTCCTCGTCCTGAGTGCCCGCGGCACGATGTCGAATGCGGTCTTGCTCGGCGTGGCATTCGTGGCATTGCTCGTCATCGGGCTCGGTCTCGCGATCGTGGGCCACCGGCTTCCCGGCGCGGCGCGGGTTGGCGCGGTCGTGGGCCGCTGGCCGCGTGTGCTCGAGCTCGCCCGGCGGCTGCGCGAGGGTCTGGCGGTTGCGGGACGCCCCCGGACGCTCGTCGCCGCCCTGGCGTTCAGCGTCCTTGCCTGGGCCGCCTCGACCGGCACGTTCCTCGCCGCGGGCCAGGCGGTCGGCGTCCAGCTGACGGTCGCGCAGGCGGCGCTCCTCACGAGCGGCGTTGCGCTCGTCACGATCGTCCCGTCGGGCCCCGGCTACCTCGGCACGTTCGAGCTGACCGTCGTCGGGATCGCCGGCGGGTTCGGCGTATCGGCCGAGGCTGCCCTCCCGCTCGGGCTGCTCGCCCACCTCGTCGTCATCGTGGTGACGTCGGTCGGCGGCGTCGCGGCGCTGCTTGCCTTCCGTGGCCGCCAGAGCCGGGTCGCGGAGGAGCGTCGGACGGCGGCCGGGCCGGGAAGCGACCGGCGGCCGCGAGCTGGATAGCACGAGGCCCGCTGGGATCCAGCGGGCCTCGACGTGTCGCGGACGGAGCTGGACCTACTTGACGAGGCCCTGGGCGGCGAGCCAGGTCTTGGCGACCTCGACCACGTCCTTGTTGTTGACGGCAATTTCGACGCCCAGCTTGGTCAGCTCCTCGGTGGTCATCTTCGCTGATGCCGCATCGAGCAGCGCCTGGAACGACGCCTTGTCAACCTTGGCCAGGTAGTCGTCCCGAACGATCGGGGCGATGTTCTCGGCCGGCTGGGTCGCCTTGTCGTCGGTCAGCTGGACGAAGCCGAACTGGACGATCGCGGGCTGGGTCGAGCACAGCTCGGCCAGGTCGATCGCCTTGCCCTGGAGGGCGGTGGCCATCGGCACGCCGCCGGCGCCGAGCGCGGAGCGCTTGGCGGGCGGGTAGGTGATGCCGTACAGCTTCAGCGCGCCCGAGCAGAGCGGGTTCGCGTCGCAGTTGGACGGGAGGCCCCACGTCAGCTGGGTCTGCACCGCGGCCAGGTCGCTCATCTTGGTGAGATGGAGCGTGTCGGCGGTATCCTTGCGGACGACGAACGCATTCGAGTCCTGGCCGGGCGAGATGCCGAGGACCGTCTGTTGCTTGGCGGTGAGCGCCGTCTGGAGCGCCGCGGCGTTCTTCGCGCCGTCGCCCGAGATCTTGGTCGTGTCGTAGAAGCCGAGACCGGAGCCGACATACTCTGGGACGAGGTCGACCTGGCCGGCGTTCATGATCGGGATCCGCTGCTCGCGGGTGCCGAGCCCGAGCTTGCGCTCAACGGTGTAGCCGTTGGCCTCGAGCACCTGGCCGTAGATCTCGGCCATGAGCTTGGACTCGTAGAAGTCGTCCGATCCGATCCTGATCGGGGCCTTGGCGGCCTGCGACGCGGGAGCGCTCGCTTCGGCGCTCGCCGGGGCACGGCTTGCGCCCGTCGACGACGCGGCTGATGGGCTGCTGCCTCCGCCCGACGAGCAGGCGCCTAGGAGCACCACCAACGTCGTCGCGAAAGCCAGCACGCGGGGAGTCCGCATGATTGGTAACCCTCCTGGTCCGTGCCGCTGTCGAGCGACATCGCCGCGTACCATACCAGTGCCCCGTCCATTGGGGAACTCAGCGGGCCGTGGAACCCTCGGGGACCGGCGAGCCGTCGGTGGATCTGGCGCCACGGGGCGGACGGCTCACGCGGGGCTTGCGCAGCGCTCGAGGCGTCAGCCGCTGTTGGACGACGGACAGGATCAGGTCGACGACGATCGCCAGCCCGGAGACGAGGATCGCCCCGGCGTAGATCGACGGATAGCCGGATTGGCCCTGGCTGAGCCCGTCGAAGATGAACCGGCCAAGCCCGCCGCCGGCAAGGATCGCGCCGATCGTCGCGGTCGCGATGACCTGGAGCGTCGCCGTTCGGAAGCCGCCGACGATGATCGAGGAAGCGAGCGGGATCTCGATCCGAGCGAGGATCTGGCGTTCCCGAAGACCCATCCCTCGCCCAGCTTCGATCAGCTCGCGGTCGACGGAGCGTAGGCCGGCGTACGTGCTGACGAGGAGAGGCGGGATCGCCAGGAACGTCATGGCCAGGAAGATCGGCAGGAACTTCAAACCAAAATCCGGCGGGTAGCCGATGACCGGGGCCAGGAGCAGGGTGAACGGCAGCGGGATGACCATCATCGCGTAGGACGGGATCGCGCGACCGATGTTCGCGAGGTTGATGGCGATGCCCGCACCCCGGCCGGTGTGGCCGACGTAGAGCCCGATCGGAAGCGCGATCAGTGTCGCCGCCAGGATCCCCGCCCCCGAGATCACCAGATGTTCGAGGAGCCGGTTCGGGATCCCGCTCGTGCCCTGCCAGTTGGCAGGATCGAGGAAGAACGCGATGACATCCGACATCAGTTGCTCCCCGCGCGCGCATGCACCCACGGCGTCACGAGGCGCTCGAAGCGGACGAACAGGAAATCCGCCGCAAAGGCGAGGACGACGGAGAGGACCGCGCCGAGGATGTACTCCGTCGGGAAGAGGTTCTGGATGCCTTCGGTGATGAGCTGGCCGAGACCGCCGAACGAATTACCGAGGACCGCGACGATCGTGGCCAGGCCGATCGTCGTGACGCTCGCCAGCCGGACGCCCGCGATCATCAGCGGGACCGCGAGCGGCAGCTCGACCCGGACCAGGCGCTGGCGCCGCGTGTAGCCCATCCCCTCGGCCGCCTCCAGGACCTCGCTCGGGACGGCGCCGAACCCGGCCGTGAAGCTGCGAACGAGGATGAGCAGCGTGTAGGTCGTCAGCGGGATCAGCGCGGCGATCAGCGTCAGCCCGAAGATCGGGATGATGATCGCGAACGCTGCCAGGCTCGGGATCGTGTAGAGGAGCCCGGTGACGAGGGTGATCGGGCCATAGACGCGGGGCTGTCGGACGGCCCAGATCGCGAGCACCAGCGAGATCACGATCCCGACCAGGAGCGGCAGGATCGTGAGCTGGAGATGCTGGAGGATCCGCTCGGCGATCACCCCGAGGTGGCCGGCGATCCAGCCGAAGTCGATCAGGGGCCGGCCCGGGATCATGGCAGTGGTACGCCCGCTTCCAGGGGCTCGTTCGCCGGGGCGTCGGGGCCGCCGAGCGCCTCGAGCTCGTCGTTCGGGTCGAGCTCCGCGAGGTCGAACGCCGGGGCGTGCTCGCCGTCGCGCATCTTGCGGGCAATCGAATCGATCGTGATGAGCCCCTGGACCGCCCCGCTCGAGTCGACGACGATTCCGGTCTGGACGTCCGCGTCGAGCATCATCGACAGCGCGTCCTTGAGCGTCGTCCGTTTGTTGACCAAAGGCGAAACGGGGTTGGCCATCGCCTCGGACAGGGTGCCCTCGTTCGGGATGTCGCCGTGGGCGATCCAGCCGAGCGACCGGTTCGACGGGTCGATCAACAGGAGATAGCGGTCAGGGTCGTCAAGCGCGCGTCGACGGGCGTCCTCGGCCGAGTCGCCCGGCCGCGCCGTAACCGCGGGTCGGAGGTCGACGTCCGAGACACGCAGGAGCGAGAGCCGCTTGAGACCGCGGTCCTGCCCGACGAATCGCGCGACGAACGCGGATGCGGGGGCCGCGAGAATGTCGAGCGGCGTTCCGAACTGGGCGAGAATCCCGCCGGTCTGGAAGACGGCCACGAGATCGCCCATCTTGATCGCCTCGTCGATGTCGTGGGTCACGAACAGGATCGTCTTGGCGATCGTTTCCTGGAGTCGCAGGAACTCGTTCTGAAGCCGGTCGCGGACGATCGGGTCGACCGCGCCGAACGGTTCGTCCATGAGCATGATCGGCGGATCCGCGGCGAGCGCCCGGGCGACGCCGACGCGCTGACGTTCGCCACCGGAGAGCTGGCTCGGGAATCGGTCGCGATACTTCGCCGGGTCGAGGCCGACGATGCTGAGCAGCTCCTCCGACCGCGCGCGCAGACGCGCCTTTGGCCAGCCGAGGAGCCGCGGGACGGTCGCCACGTTATCGCCGATCGTCTGGTGCGGGAAGAGGCCGACCTGCTGGATGACGTAGCCGATCGAGCGGCGGAGCTCGGTCAGCTCGCGCGTTGCGATGTCGACGCCGTCGATCGTGATCCGCCCCGAGGTCGGCTCGATGAGCCGGTTGACCATCTTGAGCGAGGTCGTCTTGCCGCAACCCGAGGGCCCGACGAGGATGCAGATCTTTCCTGCCGGGACGGTCAACGACAGGTCGTTGACGGCACCCGGGATGTTCTTGCCCCGGGTCGCGGCCGGGTCGTACGACTTCGAGACGTGCTCGAACTGGACGATGGCGCCGTGGGTCGCCTGGCCGGGCATCGGTCGCGATCTCCTCGGGGGACGGGTGTCGCGCCACGGTACCGCACACGTGTGGCCCACGTCACGCTGTATTCAGGTCGGCGATACTGGTCCCGTGCTGATCACCCGCATCCGAATCGAGCGACTCGCGGTCCCCCTCGACCCGCCGTTCGATGCCGCGTGGGACCCCGTTCCCCGCCGCTCGTTCGCCGCGACGCTCGTGCGGGTCGAGACCGATGCGGGCGTCGTGGGGATCGGTTCGGGCGACACGATGGATGGCTTCGAGGCGTTCGAGCACCTCTTCCTGGGGCGGGACCCGCTCGCGATCGCCCGCCACGTCCGAGCGCTCGAGACGATCGACTTCCACGGCGGCCGCTACTGGCCGTTCGAGGTCGCGCTGTGGGACATCCTCGGCCAGGTTGCCGGTCTTCCGGTCGCGACGCTGTTCGGCGGCGCCGTCGACGGGATCCCGGCCTATGCCTCGTGCGGGGCGCTCCTTGCGCCGGCCGCCCGCGCCGAGTCCGCGCTTCGCCTTCGCGAGGAGGGGTTCGCGGCGCTCAAGATCCGGATCGATCCACGCCGGCTCGACGAGGGGCTGGCCGCCGTCGCCGCGACCCGGGAGGCCGTCGGCGATTCAATGGCGATCATGGTCGACCTCAACCAGGGCTGGCGGATGGCCGGCGACACCGCGACCTCACTCGATCCGGTCACTGCGCGGGAGATCGCGGTCCGGCTCGCCGAGCTCGACGTCCTCTGGCTCGAGGAGCCGCTCGCGGGGACGGACCTGCGTGGCCTCGCGGCGTTGCGAGCCTCGGCGCCGGGGATCCGGATCGCCGGCGGCGAGATGACGCGGACGTTCAGCGAGCTCCTCGCGGCGGTCGAGGCCGACGCCTTCGACGTCCACCAGCCGGACGTCGTCCTTGCGGCCGGGATGCTCAGGACGCGCACCGTCGCCGAGCTGGCGCTCGCGCGCAACCGCTGGTTCACGCCGCACACCTGGACCAACGGGATCGGGCTGCTGGCGAACCTGCATGTGGCAGCTGGCCTCGGGGGCGGGCCGTATATCGAGTTCCCGTACGATCCGCCGGGCTGGACCCCCGAACGACGCGACTTCATGCTCACCGAGCCGATCCGCCCCGGCCCCGACGGCGTCCTCCGCGTCCCGCAGACGGCCGGGCTCGGGATCGTCCTCGACGAGGCGGCCGTGCGGCGGTACGCCGCATGACGACCGCTGCCGCGAAGGCCACGACCGAGGACTGGCTCGCCCGCGCCGCCGCCCTCGACCCGCGCACCGAGCTGTTCATCGACGGCCGGTTCGTGCCCGCTGCCTCCGGCCGCACGTTCGACGACATCGCCGGGCGCGACGGCTCGCGCATCGCGCAGGTGGCCGAGGGTGACCGCGAAGACGTCGATCGCGCCGTCGCGGCCGCGCGGACCTCGTTCGACGACCGGCGCTGGAGCGATCAGCCGCCCGCCGCGCGAAAGGCGGTCCTGCTCCGGCTCGCGGCGCTCGTCCGCGAGCACCTCGACGAGCTCGCGCTCCTCGAGTCGCTCGATGTCGGCAAGCCGATCCGCGACACGCTCAACTCCGACATCCCGAGCGCCGCGACCACGTTCCAGTGGTACGCCGAGACGATCGACAAGACGTACGGCGAGGTCGGCCCCACCGGCCCGGGCGCCCTCGCGCTCGTCACACGCGAGCCGATCGGCGTGGTCGCCGCGATCGTGCCGTGGAACTACCCGATGATCATCACGGCCTGGAAGCTGGGCGCGGCGCTGGCCACCGGCAACTCGGTCGTGCTCAAGCCGGCCAGCCAGTCGCCGCTGACCGCGCTCCGCCTCGCCGAGCTGGCCGTCGAGGCCGGTCTCCCCGACGGTGTCCTCAACGTCGTGACCGGCCCGGGTGCGGTGATCGGCGATGCGCTGGCCCGCCACCCGGGCGTCGACAAGATCGCGTTCACCGGCTCGACGGAGGTCGGCCGGTCGCTGCTTCGGGCGGTCGGGGAGACGGACGTCAAGGCGATCTCGCTCGAGCTCGGCGGCAAGAGCCCGCAGGTCGTCCTCGCCGACGTCGGCGACATCCGCGCAGCCGCCTCGGCGATCGGCTGGGGGATCTTCTACAACAGCGGCCAGACCTGCAACGCGGGATCCCGCCTGGTCGTCCACCGATCGGTCCGCGAGGAGCTCGTCGAGAGCATCGCCGCGCTCGGCCGGAAGCTGGCCCCAGGTGAGCCGCTCGACCCGAGCACCCGGCTCGGCTCGATCGTCGACGACCGCCAGCTTGCCAAGGTGCTCGGCTATGTCGAGCTCGGTCGCGAGGAGGGCGCCCGGGTCGTGGCCGGCGGCCAACGCGTCCGCGAGGAGAGCGGCGGCTACTTCATCCCGCCCACGATTCTCGACGGCGTCGCCAACACGATGCGCGTCGCTCGCGAGGAGATCTTCGGGCCGGTCCTGACCGTCACCGAGTTCGAGGACGAGGACGAGGCGATCGCGATCGCCAACGATTCGCCGTACGGTCTGGCAGCCGGCCTGTGGACCCGCGACGTCAAGCGAGCACACCGGCTCGCGCGCCGGATCCGCGCCGGGACCGTATGGGTCAACACGTTCGACACGGCCGACATCACGGTCCCGTTCGGTGGCTATAAGCAGTCGGGCTTCGGGCGCGACAAGGGTCTCCACGCGCTTGACGGCTACACCGAGCTCAAGACAACCTGGCTGGACCTGTCCGGCGAGTGACGAGGCCTTGGGGGGCCGAGCCCGACCGACGCCATCCCCGGCTATGGTCCGCTCCTGGACGAAGGTCTACAATCGCTGTTCCGAACACGAGCTGCGCTGCCTGCGGCAAAGTCCAGGGGGTGGTTGACATGACCGAACCGACGGTCCCCACGTCGGGCAATGGCACGACAGAGGAACCCCTCGGGCTCGAGCCGACCCAGGCCGAGATCGACGAATGGGTGGCCCGCGAGAAACGACGCCGCCAGCAATGGCTTGACGGCCCGAGCGCCGAGGAGCGCGAGGCCTACGCCCGGCAGGTGCGACAGCGCCGCCTGGCCGATGCGTTCGACGAGGGCGAGACCCGGATCGCGGACAGCGTCCGAATGGGCGTCCGTTACGGGCGCGAGACGCAGCTCGCCGCCGAGGGCGCGATGACCCTCCTCTATCGATGGGGCCGCCGGACATTCGCGGATCTGGTCCGCTCCGGTCGCGAATGGGAAGAGGAGACCTCCCTGCCGAACCGGCGCCGACGCGTTCCCCTGGATGACGAGGACGCATGAGGCGCCAGGCGCGGCGCCAGGGCTCCGGCTAGCGCGCACCAGGCGGCTCCCGATCGCACGGCGGGCCGCCCATGACCCGGGTGTCGCCCGGTGAGGACGCTGTTCCGGCACCCACGCCGGGTCTGGCACGTCCTGGCCGTCTTCCTGCGCTCCTTCATCGCGCCAGCCCTGCACCTGCCCGGCTCGGACCGCCGCGATGGCCCGGTCCGCTTGCGCGTGGCGTTCGAGCAGCTCGGCGGCGCGTGGATCAAGTTGGGCCAGATGCTGGCCTTGCGCTTCGACCTGTTGCCGGCCGCCTACTGCGACGAGCTGTTCAAGCTCCTCAACCAGGTCGCGCCGTTTTCGTACGCGGAGGTCCGGGCGATCATCCGCCAGGAGCTCGGCGATGAGCCCGACGCCATCTTCGAGTCATTCGAGCGTGAGTCATTCGCGGCGGCCTCGATCGGCCAGGTCCACCACGCAGTCCTCCACAGCGGCGAGCGGGTGGCCGTCAAGGTCCAGCGGCCGGGAATCCGCGAGACGCTCCAGGCCGATATCGACCTGATGTACTCGATGACCTGGATCCTCGACTGGACGCACCTGTTCGGGGCAACACGCAGTCGCGAGGTCATCGATGAGTTCGCCCGGTGGACGGCCGATGAGCTCGACTATCTCGTCGAGGCCCGTCAGGCCGTTTTGCTCCACGAGCACTCGAAGGGCGACAAGTTCGAGCGGATCGCCCGCGTCCACCGCGACTACACGACGTCACGCGTGCTGACCACCGAGTTCATCGCCGGCATCCCGCTGGTCGACATCATGATCGCCCGGCGCGAGGGCAACTCGACCTATCTCGAGGCGCTCGCGGCGCGCGGGCACGACCTTGACCGGATCGTCCGGCACCTGGATTGGAACATGCTCAACCAGGTCTATGTCTTCGGCTACTTCCACGCCGACCTCCACCCGGCCAACCTGTTTGTCCTGCCCGGCGACGCGATCGGCTATGTCGACTTCGGGATCGTCGGTCAGCTCCCGGACCGAGTCCGCGATTCGTTGACTCGCTACAGCTGGCTCCTGTTCCGGGGTGAGGTCGAGGGAGCCGTTCGCGAGCTGATGCGCTGGCTGGCGCCCGGTCCGGCAACCGACACCGCCGCCGCGCGCCGGCAGCTCATCCGCGACCACCAGGCGTTCCTGTACGACACCGTCGCAGATCGGTCGCGGGCCACTGCCGGAGCGCCAGGACCGGTCGGGCACGCCGCCGAGAACCCCTATTCGAAGCTGGCCGTCGACACCCTCCAGACCATCCGGGAGCAGCAGCTGACGATGTCACCGAGCATCGTCGGCTACCTCAAGATGCTGGTCACCCTCGGGACCCTGCGCCACCAGCTCGCGGTCGAGTACGACCTGCAGGCGAACGTCCGCCACTTCGTTCGGCGGCTGGCGCGACAGCAGGGTCTGGCCTGGCTCGATCCGAGACGATCGCTTGACCGCTTGTATGCGGGGACCGGCCGGCTCCAGCGCGGCCTTGAGTTCATGGAGTTCCTCGAGAGCCAGCAGCCGGTCATCCTCGAGGCGGAGGCGTCGCTGTTCGGCTTCCGACGCAGGATGCGGACGGCGCGCCGGCGTCTGGTGATGCTTGGCATGGCCGTGCTGCTTGTCGGCGCATCGCTGTACCTCGTGCTCGTCTTCCCCGACGACACGCGCCGGATGCTGCCGGCGGGCATGGACTACACGTGGGTCCACACCGGGCTCCTGATCTTCCTGGTCTTCCTGATCCTGACCCTCATCAGCCACATCCGCGGGCTGGGCCGGGAGTACTAGTCGCGGGACCGCGACGGCCCGCGACGGCCGTTTCGGGCTAGCATGCGCATCGGTCGCCCACACGAGGCGACGAGCGCCCGAGCCCATCCAAGGAGACGCGTGTGACGGACATGGACACGGCCGCGGGGGAGGGTCTCCGGCGCCGCCGGGGCGGCGGTCGCGAGGGCCATGCTCGGAACGCGGCGCCGCAGCAGCGGCCATGGGCGCAGCCCCGGATGCGCTACCGCCCGACCGAGGTCGTCTCCGCAGACGAGCTCGAATCGATCCACGACGCGTCGCTCCAGGTGCTCGAAGAGATCGGGATGGACTTCCTCGACGAGGGAGCCCGCGACCTCCTGGTGACCGCCGGTGCGCACGTCGAGCCCGGGACGCAGCGGGTCCGCTTCGAGCGCGACATGGTCACGGAGCGGATCCGGACCGCGCCCTCGTCGTTCAGGCTCCACGCCACAAACCCGGAGCACGACCTCGAAATCGGTGGCGACTGGATGGCGTTCGGGTCGGTGGCGAGCGCTCCGAACGTCGCCGACCTCGACGACGGCCGGAGGGTCGGCAACCGCGCCGACTACCAGAACCTCATCCGGCTGTGCCAGATGCTCAACCCGGTCCACTTCTTCGCCGGCTACCCGGTGG
>JBDTNS010000027.1:0-13890 GCA_039933675.1 Chloroflexota bacterium | reverse complement strand
GGCCTTTGTAGAGCGTCGCCGTCCAGTTGAAGACCTTGATCGCCGACGGCACGGCGACGGCGAGCGAGAGCAGCGAGAACACCAGGCTCGCCGCCACCGACTGTCCCGAGACGAACATGTGGTGCCCCCACACCAGGAAGCCGACGGCGGCGATGGCCAGGATCGCCCAGGCCATGAAGCGGTAGCCGAAGATGCGCTTGCTGGCGAAGCACGGCACGATCTCGCTGACGACGCCCATCGCTGGCAGCACCATGATGTAGACGGCCGGGTGCGAATAGAACCAGAACAGGTGCTGGAACAGGATGACGTCGCCGCCCCGGCTCGCCCGGAAGAACGACGTGCCAAGCAGTCGGTCGAACAGCAGCATCGTGAACGCCATCGCCACGATCGAGGTCGCCACCAGCGCGATCGCCGCGGTCACGGTCAGGGCCCAGACGAAGATCGGCATCCGCATCAGGGACATGCCGGGGGCGCGCATCCGGAACACGGTGACGAGGAAGTTGATCGCGCTAAGGATCGACGAGACGCCGACCGTCACGAACGCCATGAGATAGGCCTGTTGGCCGAGGTTCGCTTGCTGGCTGAGGGGTGGATACGCGGTCCAGCCGGTATCGAACCCGCCGAGCAGCGGATTGATCAGGACGAGCAGGATCGCCAGCGGCAGGAGCCAGTAGCTGAGCGCGTTCGTCTTCGGGAACGCCATGTCGCGGGCGCCGACCATCAGCGGGACCAGGTAGTTGCCCAGACCGCCCACGATCGACACCAGTGCGACCGTGATCATCATCGCCCCGTGGGTGCTCATGATCGTGTTGTAGAAGTCCTTGCTCGTCGCGATCCCCGGTTGGGCGAGCTCGGTGCGCATGACCATCGCGGCCAGGCCGGCGATGAAGAAGACGGTGAACGCCGTGATGAGGTACTGGACGCCGATGACCTTGTGGTCGGTGGTGAACCGGAAGTAGCGACGCCAGTCGCCGGCCCGTCCGTGGGCGGCGTGCTCGTCCTCCACATTGACCTCGCGACCGGCCGCCCAGGTCAGCCAGAACCTGAACGCTCCGAGGCCGAGGAGAAAGCCGAATTGGCCGAGGAGGTAGGCGACGGCGAGAACCTGGCCCTCCTCGCCCCGGAGCCCGAACGCAACAACCCCTCCGCCGACGGCGATCCCGAGGATGGCCCCGACGATCGCGCGCGGGAGCCCCGGTCCGGCGATGGCCACAGGCTGTCGCATGGCCGTCATGACGGCGACTCTTCCGGCGACTCTTCCGGCGACTCTTCCGGCTCATCGGACGGGCTCGGCGGCGGCTGGTGCAACCAGGCATCCAGGGCAGGTTCGTCCGAGACCACCACCGTCGTGAGCATCGTGGTGTGGCCGAGCCCGCACAGCTCGGAGCACATCCCGGGGAACGTCCCGGTGCGCGTCGACGTCAGGTAGACCTGCGTCGGGCGACCCGGAACGGCGTCCTGCTTGATCCCGAAGGCCGGCACCCAGAAGGAATGGATCACGTCGATCGAAGTGATTGTCAGGTGGACCCGGCGCTCGACCGGGATATGGAGCTCGTTCGACTTGACGCCGGTGGCCGGGTATTCGTAGTGCCACGCCCACTGTTCCGCGTTGACCTTGACCTCGAAATCAGCGGTCTGGGCCCCACGAATATCGACCAGCCCGACCGCACCGAAGGCGAACAGCCCCAGCACGAGGATCAGGCTGATGCCGATCCACGCGGCCTGGAACTTGGCGTGACCGTGGATCGGCGGCCCGTCCTCGATTTCATCGGTCGCCCGAAACCGGAGCGCCGTGTAGACGAGGACGACGACCACCAGCATCAGGACCGGTACGGAGACGGCGGTCAGCAGCACGAACGTGCTGTTTTCGATGGCGGCTTCACGGGACGCGATCACCGGAAAGATCTGCAACCCCGTCACCAGGATGATCCCGACGACGGACAGGACGAGCCAGGCGAGACCGGCGATCGCGAGATGACGGCGAGGGCTCACCGGGTGAGGCGTCAGTTGACCGTGAAGTCGAGGTGCATGCCCTTCTTGTAGTGCAGCAGGTCCTCGACGTGCAGGTTGCAGAAGATGACGTAGTGGCCGGGCTGGAGAGTCACGGTCAGCGTCCGGTCCGTGCTGCCCGACTTGATCTCGCCGACCTCGCTCGGATCGCCAACCTCCGTGAGCTGGGGGTCATCCTCGATGACCTCGCCGTCGGCGTTCAGCGGCAGCGCGTCCGCCTTCAGGTCCGTCTTGCGGACGATGAACTCGTGCTCCTTGTCGCCATTGTTCGCGATGGTGAAGGTGATCGTGCCCGAGCTCATCGTCGTCGAGCTCAGCCCGAACTGCCACTCCTTGATCGTCGCCGCCACTGGAGTCCCGCCGCCCGAGCTTGCGGCGCCCGGGGACGCGGCGTTCGAGCTCGCGGCGCCGGGGGTCGCGGCACCCGAGGGCGAACCGCTTGACGATGAACAGCCAACGAGAAGCCCGGCGATCGCAACGACCGCCAGCCCCTTTCGCAACAAATCGGACACCAACTCATCCTCCTCACCAGCCACAGCCGGAACGACATCGTTCGTCGGCCTCTCCATGCCGCACCTATTGCGCGCAAGCATCGATCCGGGTCGCCCCGGGTTCTATACTCGCAACCAGCCATTCTAGGAGGGACGTTTTGACCATCCCTGCGTACATTCCACCGACCACCCCGGACATCGCGGGAGCGGCAACCCCTCGGTCCGGAATGGCCTCGAAGGTGGGCGTTCGATCGCGGCCGGACTCGCTGGGGCGACCGATCGCGCGGCTACGGACGAGCCCTCGGCTGATCCAGGGGCTCCTCGATCTCACGGGGATCGTGGCGATCGTGGTCGCCTTCGCGCAGAGCACGTTCTCGGCGGAATTCGTCTTCCACTGCGTATTCGTCCTGCTCGTGCTGCATGCCTTCCTGTTCGGACTTCGTGGCACCCTGGTGCGCATCGGCCTCGCCTCGGTCCCGCTCCTGCTGTATGCGGATGCGCGCGCTTTCGGACTGAACGAGCCGCCATTGGAACTGACCGAGTGGCCGCTCATGTTCGTCATTGCTGCGCTGGTTGCTTGGATGGCCGAGAAGCGGAACTCGACATCGCGCCGCTACGCCGCACTCTTCCGGCGGGCGAGCGAGCGGCTTCTCACGGTCGAAGAGAACGAACGTCGCCGGATCGCGGGCGAGCTCCACGACGGGGTCGGTCAGGTGCTGACCGCCCTTACCCTGACGCTGGACGCCGCGGAATCGGAAGCCAATCCAGCCGTTGCCCGCCGGCGTGTCGCAGCGGCCCGAGCGCTCGCCGATTCGGCCCTCGCGGCCACGCGGGATATCTCGCATCGCATCCGACCCGCGCGCCTCGAGGAACGGGGTCTGGTGGCTGCGGTACGAGACCTGGCCTCCCGATCCGGGTTCCGGGTCGTCGTCCACGCGGATCGCGACGCCGCCGATCCACACCTGCTCGGCGCCACGGCCACCGTCGAGGTCTACCGGATCATCCAGGAGGCGCTCGCGAATGCCGCTCGACACAGCGGCGCCCCGCGAGCCGACGTATCGGTCATCCGCCGGGACGAGCGCGTGACCGTCGTCGTATCGGACAAGGGCCGCGGGTTCGACCGGGCCACCGTCCCCGAGTCGGGGATCGGGCTGGCGGGGATGGTTGAGCGGGCTCATCTGCTTGGCGGGGAGCTCTCGGTCGAGTCGGCGCTCGACGAGGGCACGCGGGTCACCGTCTCGTTGCCGATCGTGCCCGCGATCGGGGCGAGCGCATGATGCCGATCCGGATCGGCATCGTCGACGATCACTCGCTCGTCCGCGAGGGTCTTCGCCTCATCCTCGAGAGCCAGCCCGATATCGAGGTCGTCGGTGAGGCAAGCGATGCCGTCGGTGCGCTCTCGCTGGCGGCGTATCGCAAGCCGCACATCATGCTCGTCGATCTCACCCTTGACGGATCCGACGGTGTCGCCCTGATACGCGACCTGTCCGAACGACATCCGCGCATCCGGCTCATTGCCTTGACGATGCATCATGACGGAGAGACGGTGCGGCAGGCCTTCCTGGCCGGAGTGGCCGGTTACGTCGTCAAGGGCGCGGCAAGCGCCGACCTGATCACCGCGCTTCGGGCCGTCGCAAACAACCAGCATTACGTGCACCCGGTGGTCGCGTCGGTCGTGGTCGTCGACTCGCTGCGCTGGCTGCGCCAGGCCGATCGGCTGAGCCCCCGCGAAATCGAGGTCCTCCGGCTCGTCACCGCTGGTCGCACTGCCGTCGAGACGGGCGATGCGCTCGGCATCAGTGCACATACCGTCAGGCGGCACCTGTCGAACATGGCGTCGAAGGTCGGCGTCCGCGGCCGAGTCGCCCTGACCCGCTACGCCATCGAACACCACCTGGTCTACGACGAGTCCTAGCGAGGGCAACGCGGCGGTCGGCGGCTATTATCTGCCCGATGCTGGACTCGTCGCCCGGAAAGATGACAGGCCGCGCAGGCCCTCCATCAAGCGCGCGGCCGATGATCCAGCGCCTCGCCTTCGGCACGGCCCTGCTGGTCCTCGTCGTCGCGGCGGCCTCGATTGCGAGCATGCGGATCGGCGCGACATCGGCGGGGTGGCCGCTGCCTTCCGGCTCGTTCGTCGCCACTGGTCGCGCGGGGATCGCGGTCGGCGATACGGCGCTCGACTTCGTCGGCGACGACGGCCGGGTGCCGCTCCTCGTGGACCTGGACGGCCGGCCGATCCATCTCGCCGACTTCGCCGGCCGGCCGCTCTGGATCGTCTTCTGGGCGACCTGGTGCACCCCCTGCCAGCTGGAGGCCGCGGACATCCTCGCCGCCTATCACGCGCACCAAGGCGACGGCCTCGCAGTGTTGGCGATCGACCTCCAGGAGCCGGCCGCCACAGTGCGGGACTACGTGCGAATGCATGATCTCGACTACGCCATCGGGCTCGACGCCACGGCCGCGGTCAGGACGCAGTACGCGGCCTGGGCGCTGCCCTCCCACATCTTCGTGGACGGACGCGGCGTGGTCCGGGATCGCTATCTCGGGCAGCTGACCGCGAACCTGATGGAGGAGCAAGTGCGCGCGCTCGTCGGGTCCTGAACCGGGCAGGATTGGTACCGCATACCGGATTCGAACCGGTGATCTCCGCCTTGAGAGGGCGGTGTCCTGGGCCTCTAGACGAATGCGGCCCCGTCGGCTCGGGCGAGATCGCCGGACCGGTCGGCATGATAGCAGCGACGCCGCGGCCTCATCAAACCCCAGGCCCGAGACCGGCAACTAGAGCCGGTTGTTCTCGAGGAACCCGCGGACGGCGTCGGCGACCTGCTGGAAGCTGGTCTCGCCCATGACGAGGCCGAAATGCGAGTGGGCCGCGAACGGCTCGTACTCGGCCCCGAGCCACTCGGCGAGCCGCTCCGAGTCGTCCATCGTGACGTTCCGGTCGAGTCCCGCCCCGACGACGAGCCGCGGGGTGTCGGCGATGCTCCGCCGGTCGACAGGGACGCCGGCCAGCATCTGGCGGCGTGCCGCCCCGGCCTCATGCGGCTTCTGGCCGAGCAGGTGCTGGACGCGCAGGACGTCGGCGAGCGTCAAGTCGCGGTCGTCCCGCAACAGGCGCTCGGGAAGCGTCTCCCAGCCGATCAGGGATTTACCGTAGACCTCGGGAATGTCGCGCAGCTCGTGCGGACGTGCCGGGACGCGCAGCTCACGGGGAAGCTCGGCGCTCAGGAGGACGAGGCCCGCGATCGGCATCCGCTCGGCGGCCTTGAGGGCGAGGAGGCCGCCCATCCCGTGGCCGATCACCACGACGCCGGAGCCAAACCGCTCGAGCGTCGCGACGACGTCCTCGGTGTAGGTATCGAAGGAGAGCGTGGTCGGATCGGCCGTCTGCGACCAGAAGTGGTTCCGGAGGTTGAGGGCATGGCCCTCCCAGCCGCGCGCCGCGAAATAGCCGAGATACCGCTCCCAGAGCCACGAGCCGGCGAGTTCGCCGTGGATGAACAGGAGCGGCCTGCGCCGGGAGCGCCGCTCGGGAAGCCAGGACTCGACGTAGATGCCGCGCTCGTCGAGCTCGATCTCGTCCTTCCGAATGGGCCGGCCGTTGCCCGAGGTCGCCTGGGCGTGGGCGAGAATCTGTTCGGGGGTCGTTTCGGGCATCCGGGTCACCACTCGTGCGGGTTGATGAGCAGGCCGGACAGGGCCTTGGGGTAGAAGTAGGTCGACTTCTGGGGCATGACGTCCCCGTCGGCCGCGACGGCCGAGACGGATGCGACCGGCGTCGATTCGAAAAGGAATGTGGCGTCCGCGCCGTCGACCCCGGCATCGACCAGCGCGATCGCTTCCGTGGCGGACTTGACATAGGCGATGGCACCGGCGCCGACCGCCTCGGGGCCGATCCCGGCCAGACGCTCGAGGGCGATGCCGAGGAGCGTGACGTCGAGCGCGCGAAGCGCCGCGCCGCCTTCCGGGAGAAACGGCTCGAAGGCGTCTCGACGGGCGGTCAGAAGGGCGCCACCGGCCCTCGTCCAGAACCCGATCCGTCCCTCGCCGCCGGGCGTCAGCCCCGCGGACTCGAAGCGCTGCCGAAGATCCTCCACCGACACGTCGCGCTCAACGAGAAAGAGCTCGTCGAGCCGCCCGAGGAGCTCGCCGACGCCGTCGACTCCAAGGCCGCGTACGATCCGGTGCGTCGGCAGGACCGTCAGCGGTTCCCCGACCGCGTCGAGAAAGAGCGCGAGCAGGTAGTCGAACGCCGGATCCTCCTCGCACGACCGGCTCATGCGCCGCTCGTCGCGATAGCGGAGGGCCGTCTCGTAGCGGTGATGCCCGTCCGCGATCGTCACGGGTCCTGCGGCTGCCGCCGCAAGGAGCGGTGCGACCCCCTGAGCCGCATCGCCATCGGCCGGGACCGCCCAGAGCCGGTGCTGGACGCCGTCGTCGTCGGTGACATCGAGATCGGCGCCGCGTGCTGTCACCGCGTCAAGCACCGGTTGACCGCTGCCTGCCGCGTCGCCGTACAGGACGACGACTGGGCTGGTGTTGACGCCGGTCGCCCGAAGCAGCTTGTAGCGATCCTCCCTGGGACCGGCGAGCGTCCGTTCATGCGGCAGAACGCCGGATCCCTCGCCGAACGCTTCCAGTCGCAGCCGCGCGAAGAACCCGCGCTGGACCCGCGTGGCATCGGTCCCCGGAACCCGGTAGGTCTGCTCGTAGACGTAGATCGAAGGATGCGGGTCCTTGTGAAGCGTTCCATCCGAGCGCCATCCGGCCAGCGTCCGTGCCGCCCGCCGATACCGGTCGTCCGGCTCGTCGCCGGCCTCCTCGCGCGGCAGGTCGAGACGCACGACGTTGGCCGGGTGGCGGGCAAACAGCCGTTCATGCTCGGCCGCCCCGATGACGTCGTACGGGGGCGCGACGACGCGGGCGAGGTCGCCCACCATTGCGGGGTCGTAACGCAGGGCTCGGAACGCACGGACGTCGGGCACGGGACCTCACAAACCGGCATGCCGGCGGTTTTTTGGGACGGCCCCATCGTACGATAGCCGCCGCCGGGACGTGGTGGGCGATGCAACTTTCGACCCGCGTTAGGCGTCCTTGCTGCGACCACGCCCATCCCGATCCCACGTGGAGCGTCCGTGCCCCGTCACCACCTCGAGCCACGAGTCGCCCCGGGCGCCCGGCGTATCGCACGGATCCTGGCCGCGTTCGGCCTGGTCGTTGCCTCCCTGGGGTCCCTGCCCGGCCCAGTCGCCGCGGTCGATCCGCCGACGATGGAGGCTCGAATCCTGCTCGGCGGGAATGCCCGCGCCGGTTCGTGGATGGCGATCTCGGTTCACCTCAAGAACAACGGGCCTGCGGTCAGCGGCGAGCTCCGGCTCGCCGCCGGGGCGCAGAGTCAGACCCGCTTCGGGACCAGCGTCGAGCTGCCTACCCAATCGGACCAGGTCTACGTCCTCTACGCCCAGACGCCGGCGTTCGGGAGCGCCGTCAACGTGGTCCTTCAGGACGGCGAGACGACGATCGCCTCGACCACTGCGTCATTCGCCCTGCACGACCCGACCCAGCTCGTCGTGGCGCTCATCGCGGAACATCCCGAGCGGATCGTAGGCAGTTTCAATCTCCTGCCCAACCAGAACCAGGTGACCCCGGCGATCGTCAGCGTCGCGCCCGAGGACCTCCCCGAACGTGTCGAGGCCTGGGGAGCGATTGATCGGATCGTCTGGCAGGACGTCGATTCGGAACGGCTCTCCACGGGTCAGCGCAACGCCCTCCGCGGCTGGGTCGCGGGCGGCGGGCGCCTCGTCATCGCCGGTGGCACGGTTGGTCCGAGGGCCCTCTCCGCATTTCCGGACACGTTGCTCCCCTATCGGCCGGTCGTCACGATGGACGCGCCCGCGGCGAGCCTGTCGGGCATCCTTGGGCCGATCCCGTCGTCGGCGGGGACGGTCCCGGCGCTTGCCGGGGCGATGATCGACGGCCGGGCGACGGCCACGGTGGCGGGCCAGGCGGTTGCCGCCGAGCGGACCTACGGGTCGGGGTCGGTGACACTGATCGGGTTCGATCCGTCGGTCGACTGGATCGCCAAGACCGACGCCGCCACCGGCCTGTGGCGACGCCTCCTCCCCGCGCGACGCGCATTTGGCCCGTCCTTCAGTGACGACAACAACCTGGTCAACGCGGTCTCGCAGCTCCCGGCGCTCGCGCTCCCGCCACTCGGTGGCCTCCTCGCGCTGCTCGGCGCGTACATTCTGCTCGTCGGCCCGATCAACTACCTCATCCTGCGCCGGCTTGACCGGCGGGAATGGGCGTGGGTCACGATCCCGATCCTCATCGGCGTATTCGCGGTCTCCGCCTACGGGATCGGGGCGGCGCTGCGCGGGAGCGACGTCATCATCAACCAGGTATCGATCGTCCGCGGCGCCCCGGGCACAACCGATGGGACCGCGCAGGTCTACATCGGGGTCTTCTCGCCGTCACGCGCGACATACCAGGTCACCGTCCCGGGCGGCGCCCTGCTGTCGACGCCGGTCTCGGGCGACGGCTTCGGTGTCGCGCCCGGGACGGGGATCACGCTCGACGTCCTCCAGGGCGATCCGGCGCGCGTCCGCGACCTGGCGGTCGGGTTCGGGTCGCTCCGCACGATCCGGGCGGAGACCGCCGTCGCCGTCCCGCTGATCCAGGCGAATCTTCGACTCGAGGCCGGCCACCTCAAGGGCACGCTGAAGAATGCCTCGACGCAGCGCCTCGAGGCGCCCGCCGTCGTGCTCGGCCAGACGGTTGCGGTCCTCAAGGACCTCGAACCGGGTACGGAGGCGACGATCGATGTCGTCCTCCAGAACCTCCCGGCCGGCCAGGGCCAGGGCCTCTCGGACAAGGTGGTCGGCCAGTTTTCCGGCGACCCGACGGCCACGACCGAGAACTCCCGGGCGTATGTTCGTCACACGATGGTCGACCAGCTCACGTTCGATCCGAACTTCGGCAGCACCGGGATCCTCCCGGTGGACGGTCCGGTCGTGCTGGCCTGGGGTTCGGCGGAGCTGTTGCCGGTCGAGATCGCCGGTCAGGAACCCCGCAAGCTCGGCAACATCCTCTACTACCTGCCGGCCACGATGACCATCCACGGTCTGACGACGTTCTCGTCGGACCTCATCCATTCGACGGTCGTCGGGAATGACGCCCTCATGTTCAGCAAGGACCCGACGTCGGTCACCTTCGGACGCGGCACGGCGACGGTTGCCTATACGCCGATCGGGTTCGCCGGCAGGATCGCGACGACCGAGCTCACGATCGGCCTCAACTTCGGCGGCGTCGGCGTCTCGGTCCCACCCACGCCGGTCAAGCCGCTCGCATCGATCCCGCCGCCTTGCCCCAACCCGCCGATCGGCGCGTGCGGACCGATCGTGCAGGACGGCCTCGCGGAAGTCGAGCTGCTCGACCTCGGGACACAGACGTGGCATCGGCTGCCGCACCTCCAGCCGGGGATGCGCTATTCGGTCGCGGACGCCGGCCGGTACGTGGATCCGGCGACCGGCGCGGTCCAGGTGCGCTTCGTCAACGATGGCTCGGATAGCGTCGGCTTCGGGGTCGACATGTCGATCACCGGGAACGTCCAGTGAGCCTCATCGTTCGTACCGAGGGTCTCGTGAAACGGTACGACCGGACGCTCGCCGTGGCCGGCATCGACCTCGCGATCGAGGAGGGCGAAATCTTCGGTCTCGTAGGCCCGAACGGCGCCGGCAAGACGACGACGCTCAGGATGCTCGCCACCCTCCTGCGACCGGATGCCGGGCGTGCCGAGATCGACGGCTGGTCGGTCACCGGGAACCCGGACGAGGTCCGTCGCGTCCTCGGCTTCATGCCGGACGCGTTCGGCGTGTACGACGACATGAAGGTCTGGGAGTACCTGGACTTCTTCGCCCGTTGCTACGGTCTGCCGCCCGCCACTCGGCGCCGGATGATCGGCGACCTGCTCGAGCTGGTCGACCTCGGCGACAGGCGTGGCGCCTATGTCCAGACGCTCTCGCGCGGGATGCGGCAGCGGCTGTGCCTGGCCCACGCGCTCGTCCACGACCCGGCGGTGCTCCTGCTCGACGAGCCGGCGTCTGGCCTCGACCCGCGGGCGCGCGTCGAGCTCCGCGAACTCCTTCGCGAGCTGCGCTCGATGGGCAAGACCATCGTCATCAGCAGCCACATCCTGCCCGAGCTCGAGGAGCTGTGCACGAGCGTCGCGATCGTCGACCGCGGCCAGGTCCTCGTCCAGGGACGGGTCGCCGACATCGAGAAGCGTCTGCGCTTCGGAGCGGTCCTGCGGGTCCGTGTGCTGCTCGCGGGAGACGCACTCGAGGCGTCGCGTGGCTGGTTCGCCGCTGACCAGGACGTGGCCAGCGCCGTCATCCTGCCCGATGGCACGATCGAGCTCGGGTTCCGGGGCGATGATGCCGCGTCCGCGCGCCTGCTGGCCGCATCCGTGGCAGCCGGCCTGCCGATTGTCAGCTTCGCCCGTCCGGCAAGTGACCTCGAGGAGCTCTTCCTCCAGGTGACGTCGCCCGATCGCGAACCGTCCGAAGCGGCGTAAGGAACGACAATGACTGACCTGTCGATCACGCCCGATCCCGAGCCGGTGGTTCCTGCCGCGCGGAGGAGTCACGGTCCTCGGCTGACGGCGTTCCGACACCTTCGTCAGGGGATCGCGGCGGTCGGGGTCAAGGAGCTTCGGGGCCGGATGCGTGGACGCCGGGCGTTCGTCATCCTGACCATCTACCTCGTGCTCCTGGGTGGCTTCGCGTGGATGGTCGAGCTGATCATGGAACGGGCCTACAGTTCGGGTTTCGGCGTCTCGGGCGGGATCGCATCGGCGTCGATCGGACAAGGCATCTTCGCCGCACTGCTGATGCTGGAGACGCTCCAGGTGGCATTCCTCGCCCCAGCCTCTACCGCGGGCTCGGTCAGCCAGGAACGCGAGAAGCAGACACTCGAGCTCCTCGTGGTCACACCGATCTCGTCGCTGGCGATGGTCATTGGCAAGCTGTTCAGCGCGCTGATTTACGTCTGGCTGTTGATCGCGGCCTCGATCCCGCTGACCGCCATCGTGTTCGTCTACGGCGGCGTCGCTCCTGACGACGTCGTCCGCGGCTACATCGTGCTGATCGTCACGGCGCTCGGCTTCGGGGCAATGGGGCTGCTGGCATCGAGCCTTGTGAAGCGGACCCAGGCGGCCATCGCGATCAGCGTGTTCTCAGTTCTGTTCCTGAGCATCGGGACGCTCTTCCTGCTCGTCTTCTGGCAGGCCATGGGCTCTTCGGACAACGGCCGCGGCGTCGGGCCGATCACCGGGTCGCCTCCACAGGTTCTCGCCTACCTGAACCCCTTCATCGCCCAGGTCGATGTCCTGTGCGGGACCGAGTCGTCATTCGGCGGATGGTGCTCGCTCGAATCAGGGCTCATACCCAACCGCAACGCGGTGATCTTCCAGCCGGGATCAGGTTCGGACCAAGCCGTACCGCTCCCGGCCCCGGTCGGGATCAAAAAGGGCGGTTTCGTCGTCGGCGGTAACGGGACGACCATCGACACCACGGAGTTGTCACCCGACGACATCCAGGTGCTGCAGCGGAAGCTGGCCATCGCCAACGGCGGCCAGTTGGCAGTGCCGGCGGACGTCGTCCCGTTTGGCGTGACCCGCGACGCGCTCTGGCCAGAGAGCGTCGTGACCTGGTTTGTGCTCGCCGTGCTCTTCCTGGTGCTGTCGACCCAGTTCGTGTCACCGACGCGGCGTTGGCGCCTTCGGCGCGGCCCGCGCGCCGAAGGGAGCGAAGCCTGATGCCCGGACCGACCTGGCTCGTCCTCTTCAGCGGGCGCCAGGCGGCCCGCCCTGCGCCGGTTGTGCCCGCCGATCCCGCACTCGTCCTGACCGGCGCGCTCGACCCGCAGCTGGTCGCCATGCGGGTCGGACTGGCGCCACACCGACGACGGCTCTGGTTGCGGCGACTCGTCAGGCGAGGGTGGATCGCCCTGGCCGTGGTGGTCGTCGCGGAGCTCGTCCTGTGGACGGTCGCCCGGTTCGTGCCGATGGCGAACGCGCCTCTACCTGGCGCCATGATCCCGGTCATCGGCACCCTGGGCTGGCTGGTCGCCGGTCTCCAGGCTCGACCGCGGCTTGGCGAGGCCGCGCTCGCGGTCGACGTCGAGGCCGGCCTCGGCGATCGAGTCTCGAGCGCGCTCGAGCTGGCCGTCGGGTTCCCGGCGTCGGCAGGTCCCGCTCCCGAACCCTACGTGGATGCCGCGAACCAGGGACTCGGTGATGCGGCAGAGACTGATCGGTTCGTTCGTCGCCAGCGACGTGATGCGATGGCCGCCCTGCAAACGGCCTCACCGGGGCTCTTTCGCCCGCGGTTCTCGCGGCGCCCCGCCGCGGCGACTCTCACGGCCGCGCTGCTCCTCGCGCCCGTGACCCTCCTGCCCAATCCGCAGGACGCCGTCGTCGCGCAGCAGCAGCAGGTTCGGCAGGCGGCCGACCGCCAGGCGGAGAAACTCGACAAGGCTGCGGACGACCTCGGCGCCAAGGGCCAGGATCCGAACGATCCGCGGACGCGGCTCGCCCAGGAGCTCCGCGACCTCGCTCGACAGCTCCGCGAGCATCCGAGCGATCTCGACGCCAACCTCGCCCGACTTGGCGCGATCGAAACCGACCTGCGGACGCAGATCGACCCCGCCAACGAGCAGCGGGCGGCCTCGCTCACCTCGCTCAACCGGGCGTTGTCGGGCGCCGCAACCGGCAAGCCGAATGCCAACCAGGACGGCGACCCGAAGCAGGCGAGCCAGGATCTCAAGGACCTGGCCGGCAAGCTCGACGGCATGACGCCCGAGCAGAAGAAGGACCTGGCCCGGCAGCTCGCGGGGCTCGAGGCTATGGCCTCACAGGCCGATGGTGCCGCCGACACGGCGCTCAGCAATGCCGCCCAGAGTCTCGCGCAGGGCGACACGGCGGGGGCGAAATCGGCACTCGAGCGGCTCGGTCAGGCGCTCACCGGCGCCGATCAGCGCGTCGCCCAGACACGGGATCTGGCGGGAGCAGCATCTCGTCTCCAGGACGCGCGGCGCGACCTCGCCGATGCGGGTCGCCAGACCGCCAACCAGGGCCAGCCGGGGCAAAGCCAGGGTCACGGGGTCCAGGGCAGCCCGGTTCCCGGCCAGGGAAGCTCGACTCCCGGCCAGGGCCAGGGACAGGCCAGCCCGGGCGCCGGCCAAGGTCAGGGGCAGGGGCAGGGCCAGGGGCAGGGCCAGGGCCAGGGCCAGGGGCAGGGGCAGGGCCAGGGCCAGGGTCAGGGCCAGGGTCAGGGGCAGGGCCAGGGCCAGGGCGCCATCGGTGGCGGCGGCTCGAACGCCCGCT
>JBDTNS010000026.1:0-14257 GCA_039933675.1 Chloroflexota bacterium | reverse complement strand
CCTTGCGGACACCGAGGAGGGGCTGCGCCAGATCCTCGAGGCATCGTTCGAACGGTTGGAGCTCGAGACTGTCGGCTCCATGGCGATCTTCGCGGCTATGAATCCGCGCTCGAACTCGTCCGCTGTCACGACACCATAACTACGCCCGACTTGCCGGTGACTCGCCGGTGACTCGGCAGCCAAATCCGCATCGCGCGCCTCTTCCGCACGGCTCGGCTATCGTCCGGACGTGAGCGAGCCAACGGATCCGGCCCCGCCACCCGCCGACGTCGGCCGCCTGGTCGCCGGCCGGTATCGGCTGGCCGAGGTGATCGGGTTCGGTGGCATGGCGACCGTCCATCGCGCGCACGACACCAAGCTCGATCGCAAGGTGGCCGTGAAGCTGCTCCGCCGCGAGGTCATCGCGGACGCCGACATCGCGATGCGGTTCAGGCGTGAGGCCCTGGCGGCCACCGTCCTCCGCCACCCGAACATCGTGGCCTGTCTCGAAACCGGCTCGGACGACGGACAGCCGTTCCTCGTGATGGATCTCGTCGAGGGCGAGGACCTTGCCGTCAGGCTGCGACGGGTCGGGCGTCTTGCGCCGGCGGACGCCGCACGGATCGGGCTCGACGTGGCCCGCGCCCTCGGGGTGGCGCACATCCGCGGGATCGTCCATCGAGACGTCAAGCCCGGGAACATCCTCCTCGCGCGCGACGGCCGGGCCGTGGTCACCGACTTCGGGATCGCCCGATTGGGCGCCGATGCCGAGGGCGCGGTTCCCGGCACGACCCTCGGGTCGGTCCACTACTTCAGCCCGGAACAGGCGGCCGGCCTGGCGACGACGGCGGCCAGCGATGTCTACAGTCTCGGACTCGTCCTCTACGAGGCACTGACCGGCCAGCGCGCCTGGAGCGGGGCGACCACCGCGGCGCTCGCGGCCGTCCGGATCGGCGCGGCGCCGCCGTCGCCGCGCGCCATCCGGCCCGAGATCCCGGCTGCACTCGACGCGATCGTGGTCCGCGCCCTCGACCCCGATCCGGAGCGCCGCTATCCGAGCGGCAACGCGATGGCCGCCGCCCTCGAGCCGATCGTCTCCCGACCCGACCCCTCGAGCCCGACAGTCGCGACCGACACGGCGACGCTCGTCGCGGGCGCGGCCGGCGCGGCCGCTGCCGCTGCCGCGAGCACGTCGGCTGCCGCCCCGCCACTCTCGCCGAACGACACGCCCCGACGCGCCGCGACCGCAGCCGTTCGCCGTGCCCCACGCGCCGTCGCGGGTCCGATGGTTGTCCTCCTCGTCGTCGTGGCGCTCGTCGCGGGCGCGTTTGCCGCGGCCGTCCTCTCCGGACGGGGCGATCCGGGCGCGATCGCGCTCGTCAGCCCGTCGACTCTCCGGACACCGACCCCGACCGCACGCCCGACACCGACCCCGACCCCGACGCCCACGCCGCCGCCGACGCCCGCACCAACCGCGACCACGGCGCGGCCCCCCGGTGTCGCAGCCGACCTGTGCGATCCGATCCTCGGGTTCGCGTGCGGACTCGGCAAGGGCGCGTACGAGCCGTCGCGATTCTCCCCATCGATCCGGTTCGTCCTGGGCGACGGCTGGTCGGCCTCGGTCTGGGAGCGCGATCTCATCGTGCTCGGGCGCAAGGAGGGCAACCTCACGTTCGCGGGCGCGATCGCAACCGTTTACCCCTCGGGCTCGCCCACGGATCCACCGGGCTCGGCCGCCGGGCTGGTCGAGACGTTCATCGGCACCGACGGCGTCGCGGCCGGGAAGCCGGCAAGCCAGCGGGTCGACAAACGCAAGGCGACGGTCGTCGATCTTGCGCCGACCGGCCCGGACCGGGTCGCCCTCTTCGGAACGAGCACGCAGACGTTCTATCTCGAGCCGTCGGTCACGACGCGTGTCACCGTCATCGACGGCAAGGACGGGCCGTTCGTCATCGCGGTCGAACCGGCAGGGGACTCCACGCCGGCCGCGATCCTCGCCAGGACCGGCCCGGTCGTGAAGAGCCTGCAGTTCCGCTGACCCGGCGGGTCCCGAGCGCGGGTACCCTGTCTCGGCATGGCCCTCATCGCGCTTCGCGACCTGACGAAACGGTACCCACGCGGGGTGACGGCGCTCGACGGCCTGACCATCGAGCTAGAACCCGGGATCATCGGCCTGGTGGGGGCGAACGGCGCGGGCAAGAGCACCCTCATCAAGATCCTCCTCGGGCTGCTCGCACCGACCTCGGGCGAGGCCCGGGTGATGGACCTCGACGTCCGGACGCAGGGGACGACGATCCGCCAGTTCGTCGGCTACATGCCCGAGTACGACTGCCTCCCGCCGGACACCTCCGCCACCGATTTCGTCAGCCACATGGCCCGCATGTCCGGCCTCCCGCGGGCGGCCGCGCGCGAGCGGACCGCCGAGGTCCTGCGGCACGTCGGGCTCTATGAGGAGCGCTACCGCGCAGTCGGGGGCTATTCGACCGGGATGAAGCAGCGGGTCAAGCTCGCCCAGGCGCTCGTGCACGGGCCGCGGCTCCTGCTGCTCGACGAGCCGACCAACGGGCTCGACCCGGCCGGCCGCGACGAGATGCTCGCGCTCGTCCGCCGGACCGGCACCGAGTTCGGGATCGCCGTGATCGTCGCCAGCCACCTGCTCGGCGAGATCGAGCGCGTCTGCGACTTCCTGATGGCGATCGAGGGCGGGCGGCTTCTGCGCGCCGCGCCGCTCGGGGCCTTCACGGAACGGACCGGTGTGCTCGCCATCGAAGTCGAGGAGGGCGCGCCCGCGCTGACGAACGCGCTCGTCGCCCGCGGACTGCAGGCCGTCGCCGATGGCCGGACCGTCCTGCTCGCGGTGGCGGACGACGCGCACTACACCATCGTCCGCGACACGATCGCCGAGCTCGGCCTGCCGCTCGTGCGACTCGAGCAGCGTCGGCAGAGTCTCGAGGACCTCTTTCGCGACGATGTCCCGACGCCCGGAGGCGCCCCGTGAGCGCCGCCCCGACCCAGCCGCCGCGCGGGACGCAGACGTCGACGAGCGGTCCGAGCGGGAGCATCTTCGACCTCGGCTACCAGGCGTACACAGGGCCGCGGCTCGGACGCCGCAGCGCGGTGCTGGCGCTCTTCACCCAGACGATCCGGTCGTGCTTCGGGATCGGGCGGGGGGCGCGGGCCAAGATCGCGCCGTTCATCCTCGCGGGTCTGGCCGTCATGCCCGCCGTCCTTGCCGTCGGGATCGCCGCGCTCGCCACGCAGGCTGGGCGCTCGGCGGCGGCGATCGAGGCGGCGTCGCCGATCAACTACCAGAGCTATCACGGCATCGTCGGGCTGCTGATCATGCTGTTCTGCGCCGCGCAGGCACCCGAGCTCTTTGGGCGCGACCAGCGCTACGGCGTCCTGCCGCTCTACTTCTCAAGGGCCCTGACGCGCTCCGACTACGCGCTGGCCAAGATCGGCGGGCTGATCGTTTCGCTGCTCGCGGTCGAGCTCGCACCGTATGTCGTCCTGTTCGCGGGTCGCGTCTTCGTCGCGGTCGACCTGGCGACCGGCGTGGGCGCCGAGGCCGGCGTCGTCCCGCACTTCGTGGCCCAGGGGCTGCTCGTGGCGGGACTGCTCGGCGGCCTGGCGGGGCTGATCGCGGCGTGGACGCCGCGGCGTGCCTTCGCGACCGCCGCGATCATCGCGCTGTTCATCATTCCGCCGATCATGGTTGCGCTCGTCTCGAGCCTCACCAGCCAGGACCTGGCGCGGGTCGCGATCCTGTTCAGTCCCGGCGACATCCTCGATGGCACCAACGCCACGATCTTCGGGTCGACGATCGACAACCCGATCGTCGCCGCGATCGATCTGCCGGGCTGGATCTACATCGCAGCCGCTGTCGTCGGGGTCGTCGGGTCGATCGGGCTGACCGTACGGCGCTACCTGCGGATCGCGGCATGACGGCCCCCGGACAGGCACCGGCCCTCGAGGTCGACCACGTCTCACGCTGGTACGGCAACGTCGTCGCCGTCAACGACATCTCGTTCGGGCTCGGTCCCGGGGTGACCGGGCTGCTCGGCCCGAACGGCGCCGGCAAGTCGACATTGCTCCATCTCATGGCCGGCCTCCTCGCGCCATCGGCCGGGCGGGTCCTCGTCGAGGGCGCCTCGGCGTGGCGTCGCCCGGAGATGTACCGCCACCTCGGTCTGGTACCCGAGCGCGAATCGGTTCCCGGCTACCTGACCGGTCGCGAGTTCGCCCGGCTCAACGCACGGCTCCAGGGTGTCGCGGACCAGGAGGCTGCCGCGGACCGGGCGATCGCCACGGTCGACCTGGCCGAGGCCGCGGACCGGCCCATCGGCACGTACTCGAAGGGGATGCGCCAGCGGGCGAAGGTCGCCGCGGCCCTCGTCCACGAGCCGACGGTCCTCCTCCTCGACGAGCCGTTCAACGGGATGGATCCACGGCAACGGCTGCACATGATGGCCCTGCTGCGGACGATGGCGGCCGAGGGCCGCACGATCCTCTTCTCGTCGCACATCCTCGAAGAGGTCGAGCGGCTCGCCGATTCGGTGCTGGTCGTCTACGCGGGTCGACTCGCGGCGGCGGGCGACTTCCGCTCGATCCGCCGCCTGATGACCGATCGGCCGCACACGTTCACGGTCGCCTCCTCGGACGATCGGCGTCTCGCCGCGGCGCTCATGGCGGACCCTTCGGTTTTCGGGGCCGAACTGGTCGCCGGCCACGTCGCGATCCGGACCGCCGACTACGCGGGCTTCACCCGGGCCCTGCCGCAGATCGCCCGGTCGACCGGCGTGACGCTCTACGAGGTCGCCCCGACCGACGATTCGCTCGAGAGCGTCTTCAGCTACCTGGTCCGCCGATGAGCGTCCTGCTGCCGCTCATCGATGTCACGCTCCGCGGGCTCCTCAGCCGGCGGCGGAGCCTCCTCCTGATTCTCCTGGCCGCCCTGCCGGTCCTCATCGCGCTCCTGATCCGGATCAGCGGTGGGCGGTCGGACGCGGACCGGGTCCTCGACACGCTCGTCGTCCGGACGGTGATGCCGCTCATCGCGCTGATCGTCGGGACGGCCGTGATCGGCTCCGAGATCGAGGATGGAACCGCGGTCTTCCTCATGATCAAGCCGATCGCCCGCTGGCGGATCGCGCTGGCCAAAGCGGCGGTCGCGGCCGGTGTCACGGTGGCGCTCGTCATCCCGGCAATCGTCGTGACGGGGCTGCTGCTCGGCAATCGGACGGATCCGACAACCTCGATCGTCGGCTTCGCGATCGCCTGTCTCGTCGGCGCGAGCGCGTACGCCATCGGGTTCATGACCCTCAGCGTCTTCACCTCGCGGGCGCTCCTCCTCGGCCTCGGCTACACGCTCATCTGGGAGGGCGTCCTGGCCGGACTGCTGGAGGGGACCAAGTTCCTCTCCGTCCGGCAGGCGACCCTCGGCGTGGCGGCCGCGCTGCGGGTGAAGATCCGCGACCCGCTGGCGCCCGACCTGAGTGTCCTCGTGCTCGTGATCGTGCTCGTTGGCGCCTTCCTCCTCGCGACCTGGCGACTCGCCCGGTTCGAGATCCGCGGAGGCGACTGACCGCCAGTACGGCACGGTTGACCGATTCCGCCGGGCTCGGTAGATTCCGTTCGACAAGCGTCCTTGCAGTCCTGAGACATGCGGGCTTGATCCAACGGAGAACGACCCCGCATGGACCTTGGCGCGCTCTCCAGTGGCTTGCTGACCGGCCTTCGCGAAGGCGTCGAAGCCGCCCTCATCGTCGCCATCATCTGTGCGTATCTCGCGCGGATCGGCCACTCAGCGGCGTTCCCCCGGGTCTTCGCCGGGGCAGGCGCGGCGATCGCGCTCAGCGCGGTCTTCGGGATCGGCCTCTACCTGACCGTCGGCAGCTTCGAGCAGCCCTACGAGCAGCTGTTCGAGGCGGCCACCCTGCTTGCCGCGGCGGCTGTCGTGACCTGGATGCTCTTCTGGATGCGTCGCCAGGCGGCCAGCGTGAAGGGCCAGCTCCAGATGGCGGTCGATCGGGCGCTCACGGCCGGCTCGGCGACCGCCCTCGCGGCCCTCGCCTTCGTCGCGGTCATCCGCGAAGGGGTCGAGACGGCGCTCTTCCTGACCGGCCAGGCCGCGTCGGCCGCGCACGGGGCGATCTGGGTCCTCGTCGGTGCCGTCGTCGGCCTCGCCATTGCGGCGTTGCTCGGGGTGGGCTTCTACCACGGGTCGCGCCGCCTCAACCTCGCGACGTTCTTCCGCTGGACGGGCATCGCCCTCGTGTTCATCGCCGGCGGCCTTGTGGCCAAGGCGATCCACGAACTGATCGAGATCAACGTGATCGGCTTCGGCACCAGCACGCTCTTCGACCTGAGCGCCGTCCTGCCGCACGAGGGCGTAGGCAGCACGATCCTCGGGCAGTTCCTGCATGTGCTCTTCGGCTACACCTCGACGCCGGAGTTGCTGACCTTCATCGCGTGGCTGACCTATGTCGTCGTTGTGCTCGCGCTCTTCCTCCGACCAACGCGGTCCGGGCGGATTCCGTCGCCGGCCGCGGCCTCAATCAATAGCTGAGCTGACCGCTCAGAACGGCAGGAGCCTGCCGAGGTCGGGGAGCGAGTCGGTCAGCCCGAACAGGAAGATCGACCCGATGACCAGGCTGAACACACCGGCGACGGCACCGACCGCCACGTAAAGTCGCTCACGCGTCTGGCTCGACACGAAGCTGACCGAGCTGATCACGACGATCCCGAAGTTCGAGATCAGCAGCCCGATGACGAACGCGAAGAGCATCGGGATGCCAAGCCCGCTGCTCGAGGCGCCACCGACCGCGGCGATGAGCAGGACCTGCGAGCCCGTCTCGGCGCCGATCCCGTGGATCATCCCGACGCCGAACGAGGTCTTTGCCCCGTAGGAGCTCATTTCGAGCGGGTCGACGTGCTCGTGGCCGTGGATTCGGGCCTGGAAGCGTCGCCAGCCGTAGCGCACTCCGTCGAAGACGAGCATCCAGCGGCTGCGCAGGTGGAATTGCTCGCCGGCACGGGCGTAGCGATAGACCGAATAGATGACCCACAGCCCGAGCAGGACGAGCGTGAGCCCGACGATCCGGCCCATGATCGGGTCGAGCCAGTCGGGGAGGAGCGCCCCGAATGCGATCGCGGCCAGCCCGAGCACGACGACGATGAGGCCGTGCCCGAGCGCGTAGAGGGTTCCGAGGCGGATCGCATCGGCCTGGCCGGAGAAGAGCCGGCCCCGGGCGACGGGCGGCCGCACGGCGAGCGCTGGGCCGAGGGTCGCCGCGCCAGGTCCGCCAACATGGGCGCGAAGTTCGAGCTCACCGCCGTGCGCATGGGCATGGCCCGACACGGAGCGGTGCTGCTCGGTGTGGGCGGCGTCGGCCATCGAGGCGGCGGCGGTCGTGCTCGTGATGTCGGTGATCGCGGCGATATGGTCCCAGTCGATGCCGTGTCGGACGCCGAGGAGGAACCCGGTCACGAGGACGCCGAGGTCGACGGCAGTCGGGGCGACGGCAGCGACGGAGCCGATGAGATCGATCACGATGGGTGGTGTCCTCGTCGAATGGCTGCAGATCGTAGCGGACCCGCGCACGTATCGCAACGGGTTGCATTTGAGTACCGAAGCGATGGTCGTCTATTCTTTCGCACGATGACACCGCCCGGATCGACCGGCACGACACGCGACGCCGAGTGGGCCGGCGTCCGCGACCGGCTCCGTGCACGCGGACTGCGCTGGACGCCGCAGCGCCGGATCCTGATCGAGGTCCTGTCGCGGACCGACGGCCACGTGACCGGCGCCGCGCTCGTCGAGCGCTGCCGCGAGATCGACCCCGGCACGATCCCCTCGACCGTCTATCGGACGCTCGACGTCCTCGAGGACCTCGGTCTGCTGCGTCACAGTCACAGCGCCGATGGCCGCGAGGAGTTCCACGTCCTGCCGGCCGCCGTCCACGGCCATCTCCATTGCATATCGTGCGGGACGACATGGGAGATCGAGGCCGACGAGGCCGCCGCCCTGACCGCCTCGCTCGAGGCGCGGCGCGGGTTCGCGGTCGACGTCACGCATCTCTCGATCGCCGGGCGCTGTGCCGACTGCTCGGCGGCCCTCGCCGACTGAAACCAGGCCGTGGCCGGACGTGGCAGTGCGGCGCCCCCGCCCTCAGTCTCCGGTCGGGACGCCCAGGATGTTGAAGCCGCCGTCGACGTAGAGCGTTTCGCCGGTGACCGCGCTCGACAGATCCGAGGCGAGGAAGAGGGCGCTGCGGCCCACGTCCTCGGGCGTGATGTTGGCGCGCAGCGGGGCGACGTCGGCGAACCCGCGGTACATCCCCTTGAAGCCTGCGATCCCCGCCGCGGCCAGGGTCCGGATCGGTCCCGCGCTGATGGCATTGACCCGGACGCCGTCGGGACCGAGGTCCGCGGCGAGGTAGCGGACCGATGCCTCGAGCGCGGCCTTGGCGACGCCCATGACGTTGTAGTTCGCGACGACCTTCTCCGCCCCGTAATAGGAGAGCGTGATCACCGAGGAGCCGCGACCGAGCAACGGCCGAGCCTCGCGCACGAGCGCCACGAGCGAGTAGGCCGATACATCGAGCGCCAGCGCGAACCCATCGCGGGATGTCTCGACGAACGACCCCTCGAGGTCCTCGCGCTTTGCATACGCCAGCGCGTGGACCAGGATATCGAGGGACACATACCGATCGCGCCAGTGCGCGAAGACGGCACGGATCTGCTCGTCGGACTGGACGTCGCACGGCTCGACGAAGGTCGAACCGATCGACGCCGCGAGCGGCCGGACGCGCTTGTCGAGGAGGCTTTCGACCGACGAAAACCCGACCTCGGCGCCCTCGGCGTGGAGCGCCTGGGCGATTCCCCACGCGATCGAATGATCGTTGGCAACGCCGAAGATGAGCGCCGTCTTGCCATCGAGCAGTCCCATCCGCTTCCTCCAGCACTTGCCGGCGTCGACCGCCATGCCACCGCCCGGCAGCCTACCATCGGCGGATGACCGAGGATCGACTTCGTGCGGCGCTCCGCGGGGTACGCGGCTTCGTGCTCGATGCCGACGGCGTGCTCGTGCTCAAGGGCACCGCCCTTCCAGGCTCGATGGAGGCCGTCGCGGCGCTGACGGCACGGGGCATCCCGTTCCGGGTCGTCACCAACTTCTCGTCGCTTCACCGCGAGACGCTCGCCGGTTTCTTCGCCCGCGGCGGGCTGACGATCGATCCGGAACGGATCATCACTGGCACCTCGGCCGCGGCGGCCTGCACCGCCACGCGGCATCCCGGCCGGCCGCTGTTCGTGCTCGCCGCACCCGACGCGCTGCACGAGTTCGACGGGCAGCACCTCGTGACCGCCGACGAGGCCGACGCCGCCGCACCCGGCACCGTCGCCGCGGTCGTCATCGGCGACGCCGGCGACGAGCTCTCATTCCGGAACATGGACGTCGCGTTCCGCCTCGTGCGGGGTGGAAGTGAGCTCCTGTCGATGCACCGGAACCCGTGGTGGCTCACCCCGAAAGGCGAGACCCTCGATGCCGGCGCATACGTCGTCGGGCTCGAGTTCGCGACGGGGACACGGGCGCGGATCCTGGGCAAACCGTCGCCGACGGTCTTCCGGCAGGCCGTCGCCGGTCTCGTTGCGGACCTCGGGGAACGTCTGCCCCGATCGAGCTTCGCGATGGTCGGCGACGATCCGCGGGCCGACGTCGCAGCCGCCCAGCGTGTCGGTCTCCGGGGGATTCTCGTCCTGTCGGGCAAGACCAGCGCAGCCGAGGCCGCGCGGCTGCCACGACCCGGCGCACGAGGCCCTGATGGGATGGCGCCCACGCTGGCCGATGTCGTGGCCGCGCTAGACTGAACGCAACTTCCGACCTCCGGACACCCCACGAGGGCACCACCATGACGACCAGCTCCGCTCCGCGGATCAAGATCACGTACGCGACCCTGAGCGCCGACAACGAGGACCTGCACACTGGATTCGAGGCGGGGCTCGCCACCACTCGCGCGACCCTGGGCAGCGAGCACCGCAACTATGTCGGTGGCGCCTGGCGTGACGGCGACGGCACGTTCGACGTTCACACCCCGATTGATCGCGAGATCCTCGTCGGCACGTTCGCGCGCGGCACGGCCGCGGATGTCGACGACGCGGTCGCCGCGGCGCGTGCCGCCCAGCCCGCCTGGGCCGCCGTCCCGTGGCGCGAGCGCGTGGCGATCATCAAGCGAGCCGGCGATCTCATCAGCGAGCGGCTGATGGAGTACTCGGCCGTGATGGCCATCGAGGTCGGCAAGAACCGGATCGAGGCGCTCGGCGAGGTCGAGGAAGCGGCGGATCTCCTGCGCTACTACGGCTCGACAATGGAGGCCAACGACGGCTACGACCACGAGATGGGGAACCTCGGCGACACGGCGGTTCACACGCGATCGATCCTGCGCCCGCACGGCGTCTTCGGCGTCATCAGCCCGTTCAACTTCCCGATGGCGCTCGCTGCTGGCCCGACCGGTGCCGCCCTCCTCGCCGGCAACACGGTCGTCTTCAAGCCCTCCTCGGCGGCGCCGCTGTCGGCGGTCAAGCTCATCGAGGCGTATATCGACGCGGGCGTCCCGAGCGGCGCAATCAACCTCGTGATGGGCCCCGGCGAGACCGTCGGCCAGGCCCTCCAGGATCACGTCGGGATCGACGGGATCGTCTTCACCGGCTCATATGAAGTTGGGATGGGCCTCTTCCACTCGTTCTCCAAGGTCTGGCCGCGACCGTGCATCGTCGAGATGGGCGGCAAGAACCCGGCGATCGTCTCGCGCAAGGCCGATCTCGACGAGGCGGCCGAGGGGATCATGCGCAGCGCGTTTGGCTTCGACGGGCAGAAGTGCTCGGCCAACTCGCGGGTCTATGTCGAGCGACCGGTCCACGACGAGCTCGTCCGCCTCCTTGTCGAGAAGACCGAGAGGATCACGCTCGGCGACCCGCTCGTCCGCTCGAACTGGATGGGACCGGTCATCGACCAGCGGGCGGTGGACCGCCACCAGGCCGCCATTGGCGAAGCGCGCCGCGACGGCACGGTCTTCACCGGTGGGGAGCACCTGACCGATGGCGACCTCGCACGCGGGTTCTATGTCGAGCCCACGGTCGTCGGCAACCTGCCCACCTCGCACCGGCTCTTCCGCGATGAGCTCTTTGTCCCGCTGACGGCGGTCGCCGCGGTCGACTCGATCGACGAGGCGATCGCGCTTGCCAACGAATCGGTGCTCGGGCTGACGGCCGGCGTCTACAGCGAGGATCCCGCCGAGGTCCAGCAGTTCCTGGACACCGCCCAGGCGGGCGTCCTCTATGTCAACCGCCGAGCCGGCGCGACGACCGGTGCGTGGCCCGGGGTGCAGGCGTTTGGTGGCTGGAAGGGGAGTGGCTCGACCGGGAAGTCTGGCCTGTCCATGTACTACGTCGCCCAGTTCATGCGCGAGCAGAGCCGCACGATCGTCGACTGAGGCGGCGCTCAGATCCGGCTGACCCGGTCGCGACCCGCCCGCTTGGCGGCGAGGAGGGCAGAGTCCGCGGCGCGGAAGAGGCCGTGGCCGTCCGTCTCATCCACGAGGCTCGCGACGCCGGCGGAGATCGTGATCTGCACGAAGCGTCCGTCGACGGGTTGGGATCCGGCCGCCGCGACCGCGCAGCGAATCCGCTCGGCGACGACCACCGCGCCGGCGCCGTCGGTATCCGAGGCGATGACCACGAACTCCTCGCCGCCGTAACGGACGAGCAGGTCGCTGTCGCGGATCGCGCTCTTGATCGCCTGTGCGACGCGGCGCAGGACGGTGTCGCCGACGGCATGGCCGTGCTCGTTGTTGACCGCCGAGAACCGATCGAGGTCGAGCACGATCAGACTGAGCTCGCTGCCCGCCCGGCGGGCGTTGGCGTGCGCCGCCTCGACGGCCTCGTCGAAGAACCGTCGATTGAGGAGACCGGTCAGCTGGTCGCGCAGCGCGGTTTCCGCCACCTGGGCATGCATGTCGGCGTTCTGCAGCGCAATCGACACCTGCGCCGTGAGCAGGTCCGCGATCGCACGCTCGAGCTCGGTGTAGGCGCGGTCGGCCCCGACGCGGGTGACGAAGAGGACGGCCGCAACCTCGCCCCCGACCTCGATCGGGAGAGCCATCGCAGCGTGTGGCGCGCTGCCGCCAGGACGAACATCGAGGAATTGGGCCGGCCATGACACGGCTTCCTGGATCCCATCGACACGGACCCGCGTCGCTATGGCGCGCCCGACGATCCCGTCACGCCCCTGGACCTCGAGTCCGATCGCCCGGTCAGGGAACCCGCTGCCGGCCTCGAGCCTGAACGCTCCGTCGCGCCGGGAGAAGAGCGCGACGACGTCCGCACTCAGCAGCTCGGCGACGGCATCCACGATCGAGGCGACGATCCGGGCCCGATCGAGGTCCGCGACGAGCGCACGGCTCACTGCCAGGACCCGCTCGATGGCGTGGAGGCGGTCGCGCCGCTCGTCATCGAGCCGTGCCGAGCGGAGGGCCGCCGACAGGGCGTGGACGACCATCTCGGCGATGGCGACGTGGGTCGTTCCGATCGGCCGTGCCTCCGTTCCCTCGAAATTCACGACGCCGAGGAGCTCGCCGCTGTGGACGACCGGCACGGCGACCTCGCTTCGTACGTCGTCAAGCGCGGCTCGATAGTCGGGATCGGCGAGGACATCAGCGACGAACTGGGTTCGCTTCGTGGCCGCGGCCCGACCGATGATCCCGACTCCGATCTCGATCTCGTGGAACGGCATCGGGTAGCCGGCGACACCCGCCATCGTCAGGCGGTCGGGCCCGATGGGTAGGTACATCGAGACGAGCGCGACCTCGAACTCGCGGGCGATGTCGTCGACGACCGACTGGATGACGTCTCGGACCGGCCGGGATCCATCGAACCGTCCGACGATCCGGTTGACCCGCTCGAGGACGTTGACCCGCTCGCGGCTACGAACCGAAAGCCGGTTGGCCCGGTCCTCGGCCTCGGCGGCCACCTTGACGACGAACGCCATTCCCAGCGACGCGAGGAGCGTGACGATGAAGCCGACCATGAATTCGTCGCTGACGCCGCTCGGCCGGCCCGTTGCGCCGAGCAGCTGGATATGGACGATGACGAGGGCGAGTGTTGAGCCGGTGATGATCGCGGCCGCGATCGCGTACCCGGGCGTGAGCGCCGCGTAGCCCATGGCCAGTGCGATCAGCGGCGCTGCGCTTGACCGCTGGAGCGTGGCCACATCCGCCACACCGCTCCCGGCGATGGCCACGCCGAGCACGCCTGCACCGAGCAGAAGACGGACCCATCGCGACCGGGCGATCGCCGCGGCCCAGCGGCTCCAGGCCAGGATCCCGACAATGACCGCTGCCGGCGTGGCCAGGACGATGACGCGGGTGAAGTCTCCACTGGTCGGATCGAGCCACGTCGCCCCGATACCGAGCAGGGCCATCGTCGCGAGCGTGATTGCCGCCCAGCGCAGCTCGGCGACACCACGATCGCGGAGCCACAGGGCGCGGGCAAGCCGGCTCGCGAGGAGCGGCAAGGGATATCCCCGGCCTGGGGTGCTGATCGGCATGGACATCGCGGCCATCGTCGACCAGCGGCGCCTGGCTTGCAGTGACCCATCCGAACTATCCCGGACCGCCATTTGGCCAACGGCGCGGCGCGCTCGGTTCCGCGACGGCTATACTCGATCGACGATATCCAACCTGCATACTCGTTATGCATCTGCAGCCAGAGGTGCGTCTTGTCGGGCCTGTCGCGGATCGCGGGGAAGCGGAGCGTTCCGCACATCGTCACCGAGTTGCCCGGCCCCAAGGCGCGGGCGCATGTCGCGTTCGACGAGACGTGGACGTCGCCGAGCCTCCCGCGGGCCTACCCGATCGTCCCGGTCCGTGGCGAGGGGCTGACCGTCGAGGACATCGACGGCAACCTCTTCCTCGACTTCGCCGCCGGCATCGCCGTCAATTCGACCGGCCATGCCCATCCCGAGGTCGTCGCGGCGATCCAGGAACAGGCCGCCGACCTCATCCATTTCTCCGCCTCGGACTTCTACCTGCCGATCTACCCCGAAGTCTGCCGCGAGCTCGCGCGCATCGCCCCGATCTCCGGGCGGGTCCGGGCCTACCTCGGGAACTCCGGTACCGAGGTCGTCGAGGCGTCGATCAAGCTGGCCCGCTTCGCCACGAAGCGGCCGTACATCGTTGCGTTCCTCGGCGCCTTCCACGGCCGGACGTATGGCTCGGTCTCG
>JBDTNS010000025.1:0-15083 GCA_039933675.1 Chloroflexota bacterium | reverse complement strand
GACTGCCTATCGAGTATGGAGCCGCCCGGTCACGAAACGTTCAATCGTGGCTTGGCGCCGGGGCGTCCACGGAATCCGACCCGAGACCATGGCTGACCAACCGGCTCCGCTGGTCGAGGGAGTAGAGGAGTCCGAGCGAGGGCGCGATCACGAGCGCGGCGACGATGAACACGATGAGCAGGGCCTCGAGCGAGCCGGTGGGCGCCGCCGCGTCCGCGAGCGAGAGCGAGCCGGGCAGGATGTCCGGGTACTGGGCGACACCCCAGCCCCAGATCACGGCCACGACCGCGCCGACGGCAAGGACCCTCGTCCCCTGCGGCGTCTGACGTCGGAGCAGGAACAGGGCTGCCGTGCCGAGCAGCGCCGAGGCCAGGATCAGCGGCCAGCCGCGACGCCTCAGCTCGTCGGCGAGAATCGGGGCATCGACCCTGAGCACCGCGATCCCGGCAACCGCCAGCGCCCCGGCCACGATGGCCGCCAGCGTCGCCCGGCGGAAGAAATAGGCGACGAGGTCGGGCTGGGATCGGCGTCGCGCGTCGGCGACGAGGAAGACTGCCGCGAGATAGGCGCACGTCGCCATTGCGAGAAGCCCGACAACGAACGAGGTGGGGTTGAGCCAGCTCGTCCATGGATCGCCGGCGGCATTCCCGACGGGGACCCGCCCGCTCGCGATCGCTCCGCCGGCCGCGCCGAGGAAGAACGGGGTGACGAGCGACGACAGGGCGAAGACGGCTCCGGCCGCCCGCCGCTCGCGCAGGCCGGTGGCCATCGGCCGGAAGGCGAACGCGGCGCCGCGCAGGACGATCCCGAGAGCCGCGAGCGTCAACGGGATGAACAGCGTCGACATGATCGCCGCGAACGCCGGCGGAAAGGCCGTCCACAGAATCACGAGGTCGAAGATCAGCCAGGTGTGGTTCGCCTCCCAGACCGGGCCGATCGAATCGGCGATCAGGGCGCGCGGCACCCCGCCGCGCTCGGAGCCGCCGGCGGCCAGATCCCAGAACCCGGCACCGAAGTCGGCGCCGCCGAAGACCGCATAGGCGGTCAGTCCGAGCCACAGGACCACGGCCGTCAGCTGGAGCGCGCTCATGGTGGCGGGTCGCCCGGTTCGCCCGATCCGTGCCGATTGCCCGGGTCGCCCCGCGGTCCGTACGGGATCGTGTCATCGGTCGTGTCGGCGAGCGCCCGGCCACCGGCGTCGGCATCCGCGCGTGCCCAGCGGCGTTCAAGCGCTCGCAGTGCGATCAGCGTCGCGATCCCCAGCACGGTATAGAGGCAGACCACGGCGATGAAGGTGGCCTGGACACCGGGCGCGTGGGTGACCGCGTCGGCCGTCCGGAGGATCCCGAAGACGACCCACGGCTGGCGACCCACCTCGGTCACGATCCAGCCCGATTCGAGGGCGATGACCGCGCCGAACCCGGAGATCGCGGCCGCCCGGAGGAACCAGCGGGCGCTCCCGTAATCGCGCCGGCGCCAGCGCAGGAAGAGTCCCCAGACCCCGAGCAGGACGAGCGCGGTCCCGATCCCGACCATGGCGTTCCAGGCGAGATGGACGATCGCGGTCGGCGGTTGTTCGTCAATCGGGATCGAGTTGAGCCCGGTGATCGAGGTGTCGGGGCTGAACCCGGCCAGGATCGAGGCGAGGTTCGGGATCTGGATCGCGCCGACGACCTTGCCGTCGACGAGAATCCCGCCGAGCGTCTCGGGCTGGTTGGGGCCGCCTGCCGTGATCAGCTCCATCGCGGCAAACTTGGCCGGCTGGTCGGCGATGACTCCGCGCACCGCGACATCGCCAACGGCGACCTGGAGCGGTGCCGCCGCGGCCGCGAGGCAGAACGGGATCAGAAAGCCAAGACGGACATAGCGGTCGGCGTGGCCGCGCAGCAGCCCGACGGCATAGACCGACGCGAGGAGGAAGCCCGTCACCATGTAGGCGGCGAGGAGCATGTGCGGGACCTCGTAGACCGTGGCCCGGTTGAAGAGCACCTCGAGCGGCGTCACCGCCGCCACTCGGCCGTCCGCACCCAGCACGAACCCGGCCGGCTGGTTCATCCAGGCGTTGGCCGCGACGACCGAGAACGTCCCGCCGATCCCCGCCAGTGCGACCGGGATCCCGCTGAGCAGATGCGCCCGCGGGGAGAGACGGTTCCAGCCGTAGATGTAGATGGCGATGAAGATCGCCTCGAGGAAGAAGAAGAGTCCCTCGATCGCGAACGGGAGCCCGAAGGCACCGCCGAACCGCCCCATCAGGACCGGCCAGAGCAGTCCCAGCTCGAATGACAGGACGGTGCCGGTGACCGCCCCGACCGCGAACGTCACGGCCATCACCGTCGACCAGCGATGCGCGAGGAGAAGGGCGGCCGGATCGCGCCGCCGCAAGCCGATCGCGTTGGCGATCAGGACCATCGTCGGCAGCCCGACCCCGAGACACGCCAGGATGATGTGGAACCCCAGCGTGAACGCCATCTGCGATCGAGCCGCGAGCAGCTCCGGAGCGACGTCGTAGACCATCGGACCAAATCGTACTGCCGCTCATCGCGAGGTGGTTGTTGCCAACGCGATGGGGCCGCCGATGGAGTGGATCGAATCGGAAGAGGCCGGGTGCGACCCGACCTCTTCCCGAGACGCGCGAGGCGGTGCCTCGACGGATTACTTGGCCTGGAGGCTGAACGACACAGATGCGGCGCTGCCGGTGTAATAGTCCACGTCCGCGGGGGCCGGGGTCCACGTTGCCGTCAGCGAATACTTGCCGTTCTTCTGCTTGAGGATCAGCGAGGTCGAGGCGACGCCGGTGGCGTCGGTCGTCGCGCTGGCCGTCTGGCTTCCGAGCTGGAAGACGACCAGGCGTCCGGCGAGGAGCTTGCCGGTGGCGTCGCGCAGGACGGCGCTCAGGTTTACGGCCTTGTTCGGGCCGCCGTTGAGCGCGCCGGTGTATGTCACGGAGCTGGATTTCCTGGCAACGGTCAGGTTGCCGTCTCCGGTGCCGGTGACATACAGGTTGTCGCCGCTAAAGGACACACCGGTCGGATACGAGGAAGCGGCAAGCAGCGGCGTGAACGCGGTGCTCGCGATCCCGAAGGAGTTGGTCACTGACCAACCGGCGCCGGCGCCGTTCACGGTGAAGTCGATGCGCCGGCCGGTGACATTGGCCCCGAAGGCATCGACGAGCGACGCGCGCAGGCTGCCGGGTGTGTCGTACGTGCCGGCCGTATCACCGAGATACCCGACAGTGACGGTTCGCTTGTCGATGTGCACGATCCGCGAATCGGACGAGCACGCCGTCCAGCGATCGCAGACGGTGAGAGTGGCGGTGTAGTCACCCGGCAATGCGTAGGCATGAACCGTGGTGGGCCCGCCGGCGGCGGACGGCGTGCCGTCGCCGAAGCTCCAGCTATAGGTCAGCGTCGACTGATCGTCGGTTCCGGGATCGGTCGCGCTGCCGTTGAAGGCAACGGGTCGTCCCCAGGCCGCGGTCGTGCCCGGTCCGGCGTGGACCACGGGTGCCAGGTTGCCGACGTCAACGGAGAACGTGGAGCTCGACACGAGCCCGGTCGCATCGGTGGCGGTCAGGAGCCCACTGTAGAGGCCGGGGCCCTGGAAGGTGTGCTGCGGGTTCTTGCCGAAGGCGACGCCGCCGTCGGAGAAGTCCCAGCGCAAGGTCGGGAACCCGCAGACGCTGCTGCTTCCCGACCCGTTGAAGGTCACGGGCGAGCCCTCGTCGCCGGTGTACGTGTGACTTGCGCCGCCGCCGGCATTCGCGATCGGCGGGATGTTGTTCCTGGCCAGGGTGCCGAGCGTGACCGACGCATCCGGAGCATGCATGTCAAACGAGACGTCGACCGGATCGTTCGTCTGCGATCCGAACGTCCCGAGCGAGAAGATGTCGAATTTAGGACCCACCAGCGGGTTCGCGACGACCTTGGCGACGAGCGCGGTCGTGCTGGCAAGTGAATCAGTCGGCGAATAGCTGTTGCCGGTGAGTCGATAGGCGATGGTGCCGTCGGCCGGATCGGTGCACGAGAAGTGGTGCGTATCGGCGACCGTCGACGGCGACGACCCGACCCAGGTGAGGGGCGTGGTCGACGGGCCGCTCCCGCCTGTGATCTCGACCCGGCTGACGGTCATGACGCCGGTGCTGCTGACCTGGACGTCCAGACTGATCGCGACGCTGAAGGCGATGTCGACGCTGATCGGGTCGATGAACGGGACGACGAAGACCGTGAAGCTGTCGATGTCGAACGTCTGGCTCCCCGACGAGCACGACCGCGGGCTCTCGCCCGGCAACGGGATCGTGCAGTTGAAGTCCCAGGTCGCGGCCTTGGAGATCCCGCGCTGGGTCCCGTACGGGACGACGTTCGGGCCACCGGACGGATCGTTGTAGACGCCGTATGTGCCACCGATCGTGCCCGTCGCATGGACATGGCCGACGCCCGTGGTCAGGACATCGGAGAGCGCGACGGTCTGACCCTGGCGCAGCAGGGCATCGTCGTACTGGACATCCACGGCTGCCGCATTGGCCCAGTCGAGGGTGGCCACGGTGGTATTGACCGTGGCACCGAAGGCGAACCTGCCTGGGTCGCCGTAGAAGAGATGGGCGTAATCGTCGGGGATACACGCATCACACGTGTTCGTGACCGAGTAGGTGATCGACGGGTTGGTGGATCCCGTGAACGAAAGCGACGTGGATTGCGTCTGGGATGCGGCCAGGACCGGCGATGCGCCCATGAGCAGGGTCGCGAGGACCGTGACCAGGACGAACGCGGTCGTCGGACGTCGGTGGCGGTGCATGGGCTGATACCTCCTTGGCCGAGTTGTGACGGAGCGGACCATCTGTCCCGGTTCCCCCTTCTGGCCGCGCCCATCGTCGACCGCCGATCCGGGTCGGCGCTTCCGGGGACTCCCTAGTTCTGTGGTGCGGCGACGGCACGTGTGCCGGGGGCCGCAGGCCGTCAGGTCGGGCCTGGCGCTCCGCCCGCCGGTGCCGCCGAGGCTCTCGGGTCATCCGTCGTGTCATCCGCCGAGGGCGCCGCGACGAAGAGCAGCCCGAGCTGGTTGTCCGTGAATTCGCCGGTGTCGGAGAGGAAGAAGTTCGAGGTGATCCGGCCGCGCGCCTCGACGAACTGTCCGTGACCCTCCTCGATCTCCGAGATGGCGCTTCCATGCCGCAGGTGAAGGTCGGGTGACAGGCTCAACCGGCCGAGATCGAGCGACCGGAACCGAAGCCGGTGGCGGTGCCCGAACGTGATCGCCCCGGTCACATGGAATCGGCCGTCCTCGGCGAGCAGGATCCTCGACTCGAGGACTGCCTCATCACCGGGCGCCGGCTCGAAATGTCCATGGACTCCGTCGGCGTCCATTTCGGTCACCAGCGAGCAGCTGGGTGCCGTGGCTCGCGTGATCAGGACGCCGGGTGCGCCCGCCGTCGTGATCCCGCGGAACTGCAGCGAAAAGGTGATCGGTTTCATTCCGCCATCGTCGGCCGTGGCCGCCGGCTCGCGCTTCGGGGGAATCCCCGAAACCCAGCTGGTGCCGCCGTCTCGACGAACGTAGAGTCCAAACGTGCTGGTTGGACGTCACGAGGAGTCGGAGCGCCTTCATCGCTTGCTGGCCGACGCACGTCTTCGTCGAAGCGGATCACTCGTGTTACGGGGCGAGGCCGGCGTCGGCAAGACGGCGCTGCTGGAGGAGGCGATCGCCGCCGCCGATGGATTCCTCGTCCTTCGTGCGGTAGGCATCGCGGCCGAAATGGATGTCCCGTTCGCGGGGCTCGACGCCATCCTGCGGCCGATCCTCGGCCTGCTCGACTCGATTCCGCCAACCCAGGCACGCGCCCTTCGAGGTGCCCTGGCGCTCGACGAGACGGATCCAGAGCCCAACCCCCTGGCAGGGTTCGCTGGCGCGCTGAGCCTGCTGTCTGCCGCTGCTGACCTTGGCCCTGTCCTGGTCGCCGTGGATGACGCGCACTGGCTTGACGGACTCTCGATGCAGGCGCTGACCTTCGCGGCCCGTCGGGTGGCCGGCGAGGGAATCGCGCTCATCTTCGTGGCCCGGCCGGACGGCGATGCGAGCTTCGTCTCGACGGGCATTGCCGAGCTCGAGGTGGGTGCCCTCGCCACAGTCGACGCCCTGCAGCTCCTCCGCTCGCACTGGGGGGAGGCCCTGGTCCCTGGGGTCGCCCGGCGACTTGTCGCGGGCACCGGCGGCAATCCCCTGGCGCTGCTCGAGGTCACGACGCTGCTCAGCGATGGACAACGCCTGGGGATCGATCCACTTGGCGAGACGCTCCCGGTGACGGAAAGCGTCGAGCGCCGCGTCCGGCAGCAGTTGTCGGCCCTTCCGATGGAAACGCGTCGGGGACTGCTCGAGGCAGCCGCCGGTGGCCCGCCGTCGGTCGAGTCACTGGCAGCGCTCGCGCCCGCCCAGGACGCCGGCCTCATCTGGATCCGCGCCGGTGACGTGCGATTTCAACATCCGCTCGTGAGCGCCGCGATCTATCAGCTCGCTACACCGGCGGATCGGCGGGACGCGCACCGTGCGTTGGCCGAGCGGTTGACGGGCGCGGACCAGGCCGATCGCCGCGCCTGGCATCGGGCGGCGGCCGCGGAAGGGCCCGATGAGGACGTCGCGCACGCTCTCGAAGTCGTGGCCCGGCGCGCCGAGGGACGAAGCGGCTTCCGGGCCCAGGCGCAGGCGCTCGAGCGCGCGGCGGCGTTGTCCCTCGACGGCGCGTCGCGCGCACGGCGCCTCCTCGCCGCGGCCACGGCGGCGTACTGGGCCGGCGATTCGGCGCAGGCGATGGGGCTCGCGGAGGACGCGTTGGCGCTCACTTCCGATGAGCTCCTCCACGCGGCGGTCATACACCGGCTCGCAATCATCGCCGACTGGCACGGACAGTGGCGCGATCGCGTCGTCTCGCTGGAGAGGCTAGAGCAGGAAGTCGCGATCGTGGAACCGCTCGATGCGCAGCGCGCGGTCGGTCTTCTCGGCGTGATCCTCCAGCGCAGGTTTCAGGCGCTCGAGACTGTCGAGGCACTCGAGCTCGCCGAACGACGCCTGGCTATGTCGGACGGGCTCGGCAACGAGCGCCAACTGCGGGCGCTGCAGGACCTGGCGCGCGCCACCGGCCTCCGGGGCGAAGCTCGCCGTTGCGGAGCGTTATGTGACGAGATCCTCGAGCGCGAGTCCGCATCCAGCTCGTTGGGCTTCGCGACCAATATCGCCGAACCGCTCCTCTGGCTGGAGCGCTACGACGAATGTCGCCGTCTGTTGACGGCGAGCACCCTCGAGGCTCGGTCGCAGGGGAACGTCCTGCGCCTGATGTTCGAGCTCACGAACCTCGCGCTGCTCGACCTGCGGACCGGGTCGTTCGCGAGGGCTCTCGCTGCAGCGTCCGAGGTGGCCGAACTCGCAGTGGAAACGGGAAACGACTACCTGTTGGCGTGCAATCTCGCGGTCCTCACCCGGCTTGCGGCGCTGCGCGGCGATTTCGTGTCGTCCTCGGAGCACGCCCGGCGCGCAACCGAGATCGCGGAGCGCCTGGGTGACGTCCTGATCGAAGCCGAGGTCACGATGGCCCTGGCTGAATCCGCCCTCGCGCTGGGGAAGCCCTCCGAGGCTGTATCCCTACTGGAGCCGCTCCGCCGCCTGGCCGAGGCGAATGCGTTGGACGAGCCCGGCGTCCTGCCCTTCGCCCACGACCTGATCGAGGCGTATGTCCGATCGGGGCGACAGGCCGAGGCGTCGTCCGAGCTCGATCGGTTCGAGGCGCAGGCACGTGCCGTCGATCGTCGCTGGGGTCGGGCAGCCGTTGCGCGATGCCGGGGCTTGCTTGCGCCGCCGGGCGAGATCGATCGGCACTTCCAGTTGGCGCTCGAGGCGGGGGAAGCCGCCGACTGGTCACCGTTCCAGGGCGCCCGGACGCGGTTGCTCTATGGCGAGCGGCTGCGTCGCGCGCGACGACGGCTCGACGCTCGGACGCAGCTGCGGGCAGCCATCACGACCTTCGACCAGCTCGGGGCGGCAGGATGGTCGGAGCGGGCCCGCGCGGAACTGGAGGCGACAGGAGAGACGATCCCGCGTCGGGATCCGACAGCGCCCGAGAAGCTGACCCCGCAAGAGCTCCAGATCGCCCTGCAGGTCGCTGAGGGCAGGACGAACCGGGAGGCGGCCGAGGCACTCTTCCTCAGCCCCAAGACGGTCGAATTCCACCTGACGCGGGTCTACCGCAAACTGGACGTCAACTCGCGCGCCGAGCTGATCAGGCTGCTCGTCCGTGAGGCCTCGATCCCGTCCTGATGGTGACCCGGCCCAGGCCCCAGCAGTTCTACCCGATCGCGTCTGCCAGCGACGCCTCCAGGCCGGCGGCCGCGCGCGTCCCCGGAGCCGCAGCCGGCGACGGTAGAATGGCGAGCCTGGCCCAGCGCCGCCCGCGCAGTCGCGATCCGCCGTCATCGCACGGCTCGAGGAGGTTCGGATTGAGCACGCAACCGGCTGCCGTGCGCGTCGTTGTCATCGGCGCCGGCATCGTCGGCAACAGCCTTGTCTACCACCTTGCCCGGCTCGGGTGGAAGGACATCACCCAGATTGAAAAGGGGCCGCTCCCCAACCCCGGCGGCTCAACCGGTCACGCTTCGAACTTCATCTTCCTGACCGACCATTCGCGCGAGATGACGATGCTCACGCTCGACAGCGTCGAGCAGTACAAGGAGCTCGGCGTCTTCACCCAGAGCGGCGGGATCGAGGTCGCGAGGACGCCCGAGCGAATGGAGGAGCTCAAACGCCGGATGGCGTCGGCTCGGTCGTGGGGGATCGACGCTGAGTTGATCACGCCGGCCGAGGTCAAGGCACTCGTCCCGTACATCGATGCCGACGTCATCCTTGGCGGCTTCTCGACGCCGGGGATCGGCGTCGTCGACTCGCTCCGCGCCGGAACGCTCATGCGCGAGCGAGCCCAGGCGCTGGGCGCGCTCAAGCTCATGCCGATGACCGAGGTGACCGGCATCGACGTCGAGGACGGCCGGGTCACCCGGGTCCGCACCGACAAGGGCGACGTTGAAGCCGACATCGTCGTCATCGCGGCAGGTGTGTGGAGCCCGCGCCTTGCGGCGATGGCCGGCGCGGCGATCCCGCTCACCCCCGCCGTCCACCAGATGATCAGCGTCGGCCCCGTTCCGCTCTTCGCGGACACGGTCGGCGAGATCAAGTATCCGATCGTGCGCGACATGGACACCAACATGTATGAGCGCCAGCACGGCGGCGACCTCGAGGTCGGCTCATACGCGCATCGAGCGATCCTGATGGATCCGGACGAGATCCCCTCGATCGCCGAATCGAAGCTCTCGCCGACCGAGCTGCCGTTCACCCAGGAGGATTTCGAGCTCCAGATGGAGCAGGGTCTCGAGCTCGTCCCAGACATCCTCGGCGACGAGACGGTCGGGATCCGTCACGCGATCAACGGGCTGCTGTCGCTGACGCCGGACGGGATGCCGATCCTCGGCGAAACCCCCGAGGTGCGGGGACTCTGGGCGGTCGCCGCGGTCTGGATCAAGGAGGCGCCCGGGATCGCCCGGATGGTCGCCGAATGGATGACCGACGGGAAGCCGGAGATCGACCCGCACGGCTCGGACATCGCCCGGTTCCACGCCCATCAGAAGTCGCGAGAGCACGTCCGGGCGCGCTCGGCCGAGGGCTTCAACAAGACGTACGGGATCGTCCACCCAGCCGAGCAATGGACGAGCAACCGCAACGTCCGGTTGAGCCCGTTCAACCCGCGCGAGCGGGAGCTTGGAGCGGTCTTCTTCGAGACGGCCGGCTGGGAACGACCGTTCTGGTACGCGTCGAACGAGCCGCTCCTGGAGGAGTACGCCGAGCGGGTCATGCCGCGGGCCGCGGAGTGGGAATCGCGCTGGTGGTCGCCGATCATCAACGCCGAGCACCTGGCCATGCGCGACCGGGTCGGGATGGTGGACCTGTCGGCCTTCGCGATCTTCGACATCACCGGCCCGGGCGCGCTCGACCACGTCCAGCGGATGGCCGTCGCGCAGATGGACGTCCCGGTCGGTCGGGTCGCCTACACGCCGCTGCTCAACGAGGCCGGCGGAATCAGGTCCGACCTCACGATCATGCGGCTCGGGCGCGACGCGTTCCGCGTCGTGACCGGCGGCGCCCACGGGATGGGCGACCGGAAGTGGTTCAGCGACCACCTCCCGGCGGATGGATCGGCACAGCTCTACGACGCCACCTCGACCTGGACGACGCTCGGGGTCTGGGGCCCGCGGGCACGAGACGTCGTCGCCTCGGCGACCTCGGACGACGTCTCGAACGCGGGTTTCGGGTTCGGGACCGCGCGCACGATCGAGATCGGCGGGATCCCGGTCCTCGCCTCGCGGATCTCCTATGTCGGGGAGCTCGGCTGGGAGCTGTACGTGCCGATGGAGCAGGGCGCCCGCTTGTGGGACACGCTCTGGGAGGCGGGCCGGCCGCACGGGATCGTCCCGTTCGGGATCGGCGTCTACGGCACGACCGGGCGGCTCGAGAAGGGGTATCGCGCCCACGGCGCAGAGCTCGAGCTCGAGTGGGACCTCGTCGAGGCGGACATGCTCCGCCCCAAGGTCAAGGAGGCGCCGTTCATCGGACGGGCTGCCTACCTTGAGCAGCGATCACGGCCGCCGGTCGCGACGCTGTCCACGCTGACCGTCGACGACCCCACCTCGGCGGGTGGCGTCAAGCGCTACATGCTGGGGCGCGAGCCGATCCTCACGACCGACGGCGATCCGATCACCGACGCCAAGGGCCGCCGTTCGTTCGTCACCAGCGCAGGTTCCGGACCATCGGTCGGCAAGCACATCCTGCTGTCGTACCTGCCGCCGGAATACGCCGTCGTGGGGACCAGGCTGCTTGTCGAGTACTTCGGCGAGCGCTACCCGGTGACGGTCGACGTGGTCGGTTCGACGCCGCTGTTCGACCCCGACAACAGCCGGGTCCGGAGCTGACGTGAACCGTCGTGTTGCGGCACATCCGTTGCTCCCCGCGCAAATGTTGCGCATGGAGCACGTAAGCCGACCGATGGCCACCGCAAGCATCGGATCGGACCGGGAAGTTTGCGCCGGCCGCAACTGGCGCTCTTCCGGGACAGTCTTCGGGCGCGGGGCTGCCCTTTTGTTGCACGCGGTGCAAATGCCGCGTCGGTCCGATGGCGTTCCGACGCGTTGTATGCAGCCGGTGCAATGTTTGCCGCCGGTGCAAGCAACGAAGCTGGTGTCAGCGTGAATGTCCTCGTCTGCGTCAAGCGCGTGCCGGCGACCGCCGGGAAGATCACGCTGACCGCCGACGAGCAGGCTATCGATACGCGCTATCTCGGCTTCACGATCAGCCCGCATGAGGAATGCGCGGTCGAGGAGGCGGTCCGAATCGTCGAGGCCCACGGCGGATCGACTACGGTCATCACGCTCGGTCCCGAGGAGGCGACCGACCAGCTTCGCGAGGCGATGGCGGTCGGCATTGATCGCGCGATCCTGCTGGCCACCGATGGCGGCGAGTGGAATGTGATGTCGACCGCGTCGGCCATCGTCGAAGCGATCCGCGCGCGTGAGGCGACCGACGGCCCGTTCGACCTGATCCTGCTCGGCAACGAAGCCGCCGACACCGGCGACTACCAGGTCGGCATCCGCGTCGCCGCGGCGCTCGATCGGCCGATCGTGACGGGCGCCAAGGGGCTAGAGGTTCGCGACGACACCGTCACCGCGCGGCGCGAGGCACCGGAGGGGGGCTGGGAGGTCTACCAGATCCCGCGCCCGGCCGTCGTCACCGTCCGGGAAGGGATCAACCTCCCGCGCTACCCGTCCGTCCCCGGCCGCCTGCGCGCGAGGAAGAAGGAGATCGAGCGGATCGAGCTTGCCCGCGACGCCGCGTCCGAACCGGCGAGAATCCGGCTTCGCGTCCCGGTCGAGCGCGAGAGCGCCGTCGAGATCCTGGGCGAGGGACCCGAGGCCGCGCCTCGTGTCGTCGAGATCCTCCGGCGGCTGGGGCTGATCGCATGATCCTCGTCATCGTCGAGCACGAAGCGGGCGTGCCGGACCGGCTCTCGAGCGAGGTGCTCACGCTCGGGCGGTCGCTCGGCGAGGCGATCGGCCACCCACTCCACGCGGTTGCCTGGGGCGATGCCGGCGCCGGTCTGGCCGGCGAGGGTCTGGCCGTGGCCATCGGCTCGAGCGGCGTCGCCGTCCTGCACGCGATCGAGGAGCCGCGCCTCACCGACTACGCGCCCGAGGCGATCGGTGCGGCCCTCGCGCAGCTCATCGAGCGCGACCGCCCCGATGCGGTCATCGCGGGCGGCGCCGAGCGCGGCGTCGAGGTCCTCGCCCACGCCGCGGCGCGGCTCAGCCTCCCGCTCGCCGCCAACGTCACGGACGTGCGCCCCGGCGAGCCGTGGCAGATCACCCGCCAGCGTTGGGGCGGGAGCCTCCTCGAGGATGCCCGGCTTGACGGCCCGATCCGCCTCCTGACCGTCGCAGCCCACGCGATCGAGCCGATCGCCGCGGCCACGACCGCAACCCAGGTCGAGCGGCGACCGTTCGTACCGGTCCTCACGGATCGCGACCTGCGGGTCCGGATCGCGTCGCGCGTCCCGGCCGAGGCCGGAAAGATCTCGCTAGCCGAAGCCCGCGTCGTGGTCGGTGGCGGTCGCGGAGTCGGGAGCGCCGACGGCTTTGCCCAGCTCGACGAGCTCGCGGCCCTGCTCGGTGGCGCGGTGGGCGTCTCGCGGGTCGTCACCTCGGCCGGCTGGCGGCCGCACGCCCAGCAGGTCGGGCAGACCGGAACCCGGATCGCGCCCGATCTCTACATCGCGTGCGGGATCAGCGGCGCCATCCAGCACATGGTCGGCGCCCGCTCCGCCAAGGCGATTCTCGCGATCAACACCGATCGAGACGCGCCGATGGTGACCCGAGCCACGTACGCGGTGATCGGCGACCTCCATGTCGTGCTCCCGGCGATCATCGCCGTCATCCGCACGGAGCGTTGACCCAATGAGGGGTGTAATGGCCAGGGTAATCGGCATCGATCCTGCGACCACGAGTTTCGCGACCTAGCCCATGGCCGTCGAATTCCAGGACTACTACTCGCTCCTCGGCGTGCCCCGCACGGCGACCGAGAAGGAGATCCGGTCGGCCTATCGAAAGCTCGCCCGGAAGCACCATCCCGACGTCAACCCGGGCAACACGGAGGCCGAGGACCGCTTCAAGCGGATCAACGAGGCGCACGAGGTCCTATCCGACGCGGACAAGCGCGCCAGGTACGACCAGCTCGGGGAGCACTGGAAGGACGATGAGCAGGCGCATCGTACCGGGGCTGCATCGGGTCGAGGCGGCCGGGGCCAGCCGTTCGACGGGGATCGCTTCGCCGGGGGAGCGGGTGGCGGGCCCCGCTACGAGTACCGCTCGACCGGAGATGACGACCTGCACGACATGTTCGGCGACGAGGCGGCGTTCTCGGACTTCTTCGAGAAGTTCTTCGGGAGTTCGGCGGGCGGTCAATCGACGGGCGGTCAATCGACGGGCGGTCGCGGCGCGGGCGCGACGCGTCGATCGCGGGCCGGATCGGACCTGGAGCATCTTCTCGACCTGTCGCTCGCCGATGCCTACACGGGCACGACCATCACGCTCGCCATCCAGGGCGGGGACGGCGACACGCGTCGGATCGAGGTCAAGGTCCCGCCCGGCGTCCGGACCGGCTCGCGGATCCGCGTGGCGGGCAAGGGAGGGGCCGGCGCCGCGGGTGGCGCTGCGGGCGACCTCTATCTCGTCGTCCGCCTCGAACCTGATCCGCGCTTCGAGCTGCGCGGCGACGACCTGTCGATGGAGGTCCACGTGCCATACACGACGATGCTGCTCGGAGGCGAGGCCCACGTGACCACCCCGGACGGTCGAACGCTCGCGCTCACGATCCCGACGGCAACGCGGGATGGGCGCACCTTCCGCCTCCGGGGACAGGGGATGCCGCGTTTCGGCAAGGGCAAGGCGCCGGCCAAGGGCGACCTTCATGCGTCGGTCCATGCTCGGATGCCGGAACGGCTCTCCGCCCGCGAGCGCGAGCTGATCGAAGAGCTGGCTGGCGCCGCAGACGCAGCCGGGGCCGCGACGCGATGAGTGATCCGATCGCACGTCCGGCCGATCGTCCGCTCGAGTCGGTGGCGCAGCAGGTACGGGTTGCGCCCGCGCACATCCGCTACTACGTCCGCATCGGCCTCGTGACGCCCTCCCGGATCGAGGGCCGACGAGTCTATTTCGGCGAATCCGAGCTGGCCCGCCTACGCAAGATCCGGCGCCTCCACGACGACCTTGGGCTCGACCGCGCCGGGGTCGAAGTCGCCCTGCGCCTGCTCGACGAGATCGAGCGGCTGCGGACGCTACGCGGATGAACGGTGACCGCGGATTTCGCCATATTGCGCGCTGAATTCGCGGACGGGGATACGATCATCTTGAACGTCCGAAATGGCGAAGTCGACTTCAGCAACCAACAGGAAATCGGAGGCAGCGCAATGGCAACACGGACAAAGAGCGCACGCGGCAACGGTTCGTCGGCTCGCGGCTCGAGTCGTCGCTCGCCGGAGCCGCAACTCGCACGGATGGGCGCTGAGATCCAGAAGTTCGGGTCGCTCCGGCTGCTCCCGATCGCACTCGCCAGCGAGGCAAGAAGCGAGAGCTGCCGCATCCTCAACGAGATCCTCGCCGACTCGATGATCCTCTACGCGCTGTACAAGAAGCACCACTGGCTCGTCGCCGGGCCGACCTTCTACCAGCTCCACCTGCTGTTCGACAAGCATGCCGAGGAGCAGACCGAGATCATCGATGTGCTCGCGGAGCGGGTGCAGAGCCTGGGCGGGATCGCGGTCGGTGACCCGCGTCTCGCGGCCGAGCTGACAACGATCGACCGACCGCCGAACGGCGCCGAAGACGTGCCGGCGATGATCCATCGCCTCCTCGACGCGCACGAGACCATCATCGAGAAGGTCCGCAAGGGGATCTCGAAGACCGAGAAGTCCGAGGACTGGGGCTCGAACGACCTGCTGATGAGCGACGTCC